>JAFVEW010000002.1 GCA_017475805.1 Synergistaceae bacterium
CATAATACAAGCCATAGCGAGCACTGCTACGATTATAAATACGCGCTTCTTCATTAATTTTTTCCTCCTTAATAAAATATAAAAATAAAAGATTAATGGGTAGATATATTATATAATCTCGCTTGGAATTTTTTGGGTATTTAACATTTTACCTTTCTAAAAAATTCACGAAAATAATTTTCCATAATCCTGGCTGGTTCTATGCTAACCATTTTTAAGATGTCTTTGCCCTCAAGCCCTAATCACTAAATTTATCGTTAAAGACTTTTACATCCTGCGTCATAAGATCGAATATTAAAAACATTTTCATAGCTTCTGAAAACTCGCTATAAAAATTTTCGTCACTCAGCAAAATATTACGTGCTGCAGAGTCATCTTGGTGATTTTTCAGATTCTCTATAGCTTTTTCAGATAAGCCAAGCTCAGCACGGACTTGATTATGCTCAGGTCTATCGCCGGTTACCAAATAATCTAATGAAACGTCAAAATATTCAGCTATTTTCACTAAAGTGTCTAACTCTGGAGTAATTTTGCCTGAATAGTAAAGTGAAATACTTTGGCGCGTCAATTCTAAATGCCGTGCCAAATCTGATTGGTTTACGTTTTTCTCTTTAGATAGTCTTTTTAACATCTCGGACAGTCGAATTTCCTTCATCGTTTAACACCTATAAGCATAAAAATTTATACTGATAATCATATTATATAATCTCGCTTAGAATTGAGAAAATTTTTGCCAGCTTCTATCAAATACGATGCGGTTGTCTTCTTATGCTATAATCGCGGAAATTTCTTAGATTTTATGAATAAAAGGGAGTCTTTTCATTGCTTAAATCGAAATCTTTAGCTCTATTTATAATTTGCTTAGTAACTTTTAACGCTGCTGCAGCTTTGGCTGAAACAACTTACACAGCTACAGGAGCCGGAGAACACGCTATAGAACTTACAAACGGCACTAAGACTTATTCAAATCCTACAGTTACGAAAACAGGTGATGTCTCTGGACAAAATGATGATTACGATTGGAAAGGCACTAACGCTGCTGTCTTAGCTTCCGGCGGTGCTGTATTGACAATCAACGGCGGCAGCATTACATCAAACGCAAGCTACGGGAACGCTGTTTTTTCGTACGGCGGCAATAACAGCAACACGAATAATAATAACGGCGATGGAACTACGATTAATATCTCAGACGCCACAATAATTACAACAAAAAATAATTCCGGCGGCATCATGACGACAGGCGGCGGGATTATGAACGCTTCAAACTTGACGATAACAACAAGCGGCGGCTCATCGGCTGCTATCCGTTCTGACAGCGGCGGCGGCACTGTAACCGTTACAGGAGGAACTTATACGGCGGGCGGTCAAGGCTCTCCGGCGATTTATTCGACAGCTGATATTACGGTATCGAACGCGACATTAAACTCCGGCGTTGCTCAGGGCGTTGTAATTGAGGGCGGTAACTCCGTAACACTTAAGAGTAGCGATGTTAAAGCCAATCACACGAAGAAAAACGGCCAAGACTCAACTTATCAAGCTATATTAATTTATAAATCAATGTCAAAAGACGCTTCGAGCGGCAAATCTTCTTTCAAGATGACCGGCGGCAGCATAACTAACGCTCAAGGCGATATTTTCTGCATTACGAACACGTCTTGCAATATAGATTTAGAAAACGTAACCATAGCGAACAATGACTCATCAGGAAATTTCTTGAGGGCAGAAGGTCAAAGCTGGGGAAATTCAGGTTCCAACGGCGGAACAGTAACACTCACTGCTGCTAATCAAGATATTGCGGGAAATATTCTTGTCGACAGCTCTTCGTCAGTTACGATGACTCTAAAAGAAGGCTCGACATTCAAAGGCGCGGTTAATCCAGATTCTTCAAATTCTGTTCAAACAAGCGCAGCTGCAGGAGATGTAGATATAGCTATCGAAAAAGGCGCGAAACTAACTCTAACAGAAAATTCTTACGTCTCTTCATTGACCACTGCCTACACTAACGATATTGATTACGGTAATTATTCTATCAACGTCAGCGGCAAAAGTTATAACAACTCCAATCCTTTAGAAGGAACGCTCGGCGAAAAAGACGACAGCTTTGACGATGATGACGACAATGACAATGATAATGAGAACGGGGACGATAATAACGGAAATGTAAAAACATCCAGCAGCAGCGGCGGCTGTAACATAGGCTATATGAATTTAGCTGTATTAGCTTGCGCGGCTTTTTTCTCAAAAAAGAAATAAATAAAAAATCTTTTCAAAGGACTTGTAGAATTTGCGGAATAAAACGATAAATACTTCGATTGAAGACGGTGGAAAATACATTTCTCGATGTCTTACACTCGCAGAACATGTTGATGATATAAAAAAATAATCGATACTACCGTTAACGGGGATTCATTTTCTGTTTTATCTTTGCTGCCTCGTGAAAGTGTTGATTTAATAATCGCTGATCCTCCGTATAATTTAAAAAAATCGTTTAACGGTAATGTTTTTGTAAAAAAAAGTTCTGAAAATTACGAAGCGTATACTCGTTCTTGGCTTTTGTTAGCGAGTCAGATTTTAAAATCGTCTGGCTCAATTTATGTCTGCTGCGATTGGGAAACGAGTTTAATTATAGGACGCGTTGCAGGAGAATTTTTTAAAATTCAAAATCGAATAACATGGCAACGTGAGAAAGGACGAGGAGCAAAATCAAATTGGAAAAACGGAATGGAAGATATTTGGTTCGCAACAAAGAGCGACTCTTATACGTTTAACCTTGAAGCTGTGAAAATTCGCAGAAAAGTTGTTGCGCCTTACCGCGTTGACGGCAAACCTAAAGACTGGAACGAAACTTATTCAGGCAATTATCGGGATACTTGCCCGTCAAATTTTTGGGACGACATCACAATACCGTTTTGGTCAATGCCGGAAAACACAGCACACCCGACTCAAAAGCCTGAAAAATTAATTGCGAAAATTATTTTGGCGAGTTCAAAACAGGGTGATATAGTTTTGGATCCGTTTTTAGGCTCGGGAACAACAAGCGTAGTCGCTAAAAAACTCGGTCGTCATTACATTGGGATCGAATCTGAAAAACAATACTGTGTATGGGCTGAACAACGACTCGAAATGGCTGAAACAGAAAAAAAAATTCAAGGTTATACTGACGGCGTATTTTGGGAAAGAAATACTTTATCCGCGCAATCGTCATTTAATGAAATTGACAAAGATAAAAAACAACTGGCCTTTTGAATTTAGGAGCATTGCAAATGTATAACAGCGAAAAGATTAAAAGTCTTGTATCATTTGTAACAAGATATGACGGTATAGCTGATAAAAAATTATTAGCTGAAAAAGTTCAAGCTCGTTTTGAAATGACAAAAGATCGAAGTGTTTTTTACTGTGATTTTTTCGCAGTTAGATTTTGTAGGGCAAGTAGTCAGTTTTTCAGTAATACTGTTTTATCTCTTTCGGCTTTGCAAAAATATGATAAAAAGCCATTTATCGTTTCCGTAGTAACACCCGATAAGAATTATCTGATGTTGCAAACTCTACTTTTTTGAGAAAAATCAGCCATTCTTCACAAGAGTTACGCGTGAATAATATCAAGGGCAGTTTCAACGGTTCCGACATAATGCGTGAGTTTGAAGGCGTAAGCAACAATCCTCAAAATTTTGAATATCTTTTTTCATTACACGAAAATTTTACTTTTCTTGAAAATTTAGAGAGACTTGTAGAAGCCACGAATAATATTCGCCCTACAGGGGAAAAATTTTTGCCTGACAGAAATCAAATTTCTTGCATTATGAATTCCGTTGAACGTGCAAAAAATTTTTTAGTTTCAAATGAATATTGCATTTTGAACAAGGACTTAAATGAACGAGTAGCAGCCGTATCTTCTGAAATAGCCGTAGCGGCTTTTATTGACAACGTTAATTTGCGCGGGCGGATAATAGAATACTTGATTACTTCAGCCGATGATTTACGTAGCGTTCTGATAGATGCTCTTCATAGAAACGTCCCGTTGCCTGAAATATATACGTCAGATAATCTTGGCGACTATGAACGTAATTTTGAAAATTTTGATACAGAGACTGATATAAAAACAAAAATTCTATTTTTATCCAGCAACCCTAAAGGCTATAACATTGATAAACTGCTTGAATTTCTTGCGACAGAAAAAAGTGTCTATTTAATATATATCATAGCTATAGACGAACATAAGAAAATTTCGACGCGATTGTGTTCAATGTACAACAGGCAACTTTTAGAAGGCACAAGGACGTTAAAGCACTGGGCAGGGAGAAACTCGAGAGGCGTAACCCAATATGACGGAGTTGCACTTGAAAATATAGTTTTTGATTTTGACGAAAAAATAAACACTTCTGAATCTGAAAAATTTATAAAAAGTCTCATAGAATTATGATATTATCAAAAACTAAAATTTTTTAAGGAGAGAAATCAACATTAATACTTATATCAAAAACATTGCTCGCGGTGCTTTAATCGCTGCTTTATATGCCGCGTTGACTGTATCGCTTGCACCGATATCATACGGTCCTGTTCAGTTTAGAGTCTCTGAAGCTCTAACGCTGCTTCCTTTTTACTTTCCTGAGGCTATACCTGGCTTGACCATTGGCTGTGTCTTTGCAAATTTCTTCGGCGGCTTCGGCTTGACGGATATGTTCTTCGGCTCGCTTGCGACTTTGCTCGCGGCATTTTTGACTGCAAAATCAAAAAATATTTTTGCTGCGGCGTTTTGGCCTGTCGCTTTTAATGCTGTAATAATCGGCACTATGCTTCACGTTTTAATCGAAGTTCCTTTAATCGCTACGGGACTTTATGTCGGTCTCGGCGAAGCTGGAGCGTGTTATGTCGTGGGCGTGCCACTAATGAAAATCTTAGAAAAACGAAATATCCTCGTTAAATCTGCCTAAAATCTTAAAAATATTTCGTCTCCTGCTCAACGGCAGGGGATTTTATTTTATGGCTAAAACACTTTATTATTGATATAATAAAAAATTATGAGCCATGATGAAAAATAGAGAAGAAGAACATTAGAATATCGCGGAGAGGGACATTCTTTGGCTCAAACAAGCAAAGTTTTTAAGGTTGCCATAAACACTATCAGAAATTGGGAAAAACAACTTAAAACTGAAGGGCA
>JAFVEW010000338.1 GCA_017475805.1 Synergistaceae bacterium
CGAATGGCCAGGAGAATTATGGGAATGGGCGACATTCAAGGACTTGCAGAAAAAGTCAGAGCCGCCGGAATCAATGAAGATGTTATCAAACCAACCGAACTATCAGGAAAGCAATTTAATCTCGAGACTTTATTAAAACAGTTTGAACAAATCGAAAAATTAGGGCCTTTAGATAAACTTGCCTCAATGATACCCGGTTTGGATAAGATAAAAAACTTCAGTGCTGCTGACATTAATTCAGAAGATTCGTCAAAGGCATTGAAGCGCAACAAAGCAATAATTCAAGCGATGACACCTGCAGAGAGACGCAATCCAAAAATTATTAAAGGCTCTAGACGCAGGCGCATCGCGGAAGGTTCAGGAACTTCGGTTCAAATGGTCAATCAACTGCTCGCTCAATATGAACAAATGAAAAAATTATTTAAGACTTTTTCATCAAATTCACGTGGGGGCAGAGGGCTGAAATCGTTATTCGGTTTCGGTAGGTAAGATTAATTTTTAATATAATAAGCATAAAAACGGAGGTGCAAATTCAAGAATGGCGGTTAAAATTCGTTTGTCGCGTCAGGGCAGGAAAAAAGCTCCTTTTTACAGACTGGTTGTAGCGGATTCACGTTCACCAAGAGACGGAAAATTTATTGAACTCATCGGTACGTATAATCCCATGACTGATCCGGCGGCTGTAACGATTAACGAGGAACGTGCACTCTATTGGCTGAAGCAGGGAGCATTGCCTTCAGACACAGCACGGGGACTCTTGAAAAAACAGGGAGTCTGGGACAAATTTAAGACTGGAGAACAGAAATAATTTTCTCCTAAAAATTTAATTTTTTATCATCAAAATACTTTCATCGTAGACCGCGAATAAAACAGGAGGTGCCACTTTTATGGTCAATTATAAAGAGCTTGTAGAGTTTATCGTCAAACACCTTGTTACGCAGCCTGATTCAGTCGGCGTAGAGGGCAATGAAGGCGAAGGCGGAAATAAAATCCTGATTCGGGTTGCCCATGAGGATGTGGGGAGAGTAATCGGGAAGAGAGGTGCAACAATCAACGCTATCAGGCTGTTGGCCAAAGCGGCAGCAGTCAAGGCCGGGGAGCGAGTTGATGTTGACATCGTCGAGGACTAAAAAAGATTAGGACTGAGACTTAAATTAACGTAAGTATAATAACGGCGTTCCCGGAATTATTCGCCGATTTTCTTACCACAAGTATTCCGGGACGTGCAGTAAAAAATGAGCTTGTCGGTGTAAATATAGTAAATTTTCGCGATTTTGGACGCGGCAATTATAAGCAGCTTGATGATTATGCCTTTGGCTCCGGCGGAATGGTTTTCGCCGCGCCTCAGCTGAAAGACGCGCTTAATTCATTAAAGCCGGGTTTTGTCGTTTATCCTTCACCGCAGGGAGTTTTGATTAATCAAGAAATTATTGAAACTCTTGCTCATCAAGAGCATGTAATAATAATTTGCGGGCATTATGAAGGCATTGACGAACGCTTCACGGAAAAATATGTCGATTTAGAAATTTCTATCGGCGATTGCGTTTTGACCGGCGGCGAGATTCCGGCGATGTTGATTGTCGATGCTATGTCGCGTTTAGTTCCTGGAGTTGTCGGAAAAAACAAAGCCGTTATAGAAGATTCTTTCTATCGCGGAATGCTCGATAATCCGAACTATACGAGGCCGTTTTCATGGGAAGGTCTTGAAGTTCCTGAAGTTTTATTGTCAGGCAATGAAAAAGAAATTTCCAAGTGGCGGAGGCGTGAGGCAATTCGCAGGACGTTGACGCGAAGACCCGATTTGATTTCGCGGGCTTCGATTAGAGAATACTTAGCTGAAAAAGTTAATTTAGCTTTGCTTGTTGAAGATAAAAATTTTGATTTTTCAGGTATTCTTGAACTCAGCGAAATTTATAAGCTCGGTCGCCCTTACGTGATAGCGCATGATAAAACGCTGCGTGAAGCCATTAAAAAAGAGATTTGTCAAGGTGCGAAAGTTTTAGGAAGTTTTAGAAAGATTTTAGAATCAGCGACAAATGCCTTAATCGTAAAAATCTCCGATGGCGCGGAAATAAATTCGCTCCATACTCTTGAGATTAAGCGCAGATGTCTTGAACATGACGGCGAAATCATTTTCGTGTTTGCTCAAAATGATTCGGGTCTCGATGAAATTGACGGCCTTAAGGGTTATTTACACGAGCGGGATATTAATCTCCCGTTGAATATAAAGATCGGGATTGCTTTAGACAGGCTTTTAGGAGTTAGGAATTAGGAAATAGGAATTAGAAAGTAAAAACTTTCTAACTTGGATCTCCAAACCTTGCTCTTCATTAACTCGAAAGGAGGAGAAATTATAAATTGAACGCAGTTGACTTAGTTCAGAAAAAATATTTTAGGGGCGAAGCTCTGCCGGATTTCAGACCGGGCGACACTCTTAGAGTACACGTTAAAATTAAAGAAGGAACGCGCGAACGTATCCAGGTTTTTGAA
>JAFVEW010000339.1 GCA_017475805.1 Synergistaceae bacterium
TTATACTACTAACTATGGCAAGACTGGAGCAGCCATTTTACTTGGTCTTGAAATTCTTAGTGCTATATCAGAGGCTAACAATACTCAAGAAGAAAATATCGTAACAGAAACTCATGAAGTAATCACCACAGTAGATGTCAGACTTGTAAACGTAACAACAGGACAAATAGAGATGTCATTCACTGAACAGGGTAGTGCAGCACAATCCGATGTTATAACTCAAGACAGGAATGGAAATATTAAAAGCGTTGAAGCTAATTACGGCACGTTAGAAGCACAATCAGTTGCATCTGCGGCGGCAAATTTAAGTTATAAGATCAGAGAAAAACTTGTTGGCGAATATATTCAAATTTCATCAGTTAATGGCGACGAAATTATCATTAATAAAGGTTCTTCATCAGGCGTTCAAGTTGGCGATTTATTCTGTGTTTATGATAAAAATCAATCTGGCGGTGATACAGAAGCTGTAATATCAGTGTCTGATGTTCAAGATGCTTTTAGTGTTGCCAAAGTTGCAAAATCTCTTTCAGATTCTTATGTTCCACCTGTAGGTGGCAGGCTTGAACCTGTTTTAAACGGAGATTTTCAAAAAGGCATCTGGCACATAAAAAATCAAAAACGAAATTTTGCCGCCGAAAATAACAAGCAAAATGTTTCTCTTGAAAATCTTTCAAGCAACGCTGGGAAAAAATCAAGATTTGAGACTTCATCGACAGACACGAAAAAAGTTATCAAAAGTTACGGTCTTGACCCTAGCAAAGAAAAAGCTCTTATCAACGCTCACTCAAAGGCTTCAAAAGCCAATAATGCTAAGAAAAAATATGAGGCTTATAAGCAACTTTCAGAAGCAAATTTGAATGACTTTTTAGCAGCATACAACACCGGAAAATATGCGCTCGAACAATCAATGTATATCGAGGCACGAGAATGGGCTTCAAAAGCTTTGTTTGCTAATCCGAATTACAAGCCCGCAAAAGATTTAATCGAGAAAATTGACAACGGAGATTAGCAATGAGCAAGAAAATTTTACTTTTTTGCCTGTTTTCGTTCTTGTCATTTTCAGAAATTGCTTCGGCCGAGCAAATAAGACTTGGAATTATGCCGTTTATGAATCGAACGAGTGAAGTTTCAGATAGTCAAGCTGCTTCAGTTACGGAAATAATAACGAGAACTTTTCAAGCCTCTCCGTCTATTGCAGTTATTGAACGTGAAAGACTGCGCGTCATAGCGATGGAAAAAGGCCTCGAATTTTCATCGAATAATCAAGATTCCGTTGCTGCTTTAGGAAAAATCGCCGTGTGTCAATATATTTTGCTCGGGTCTCTTACTCAAATAGCGCAAAGATATTTAAGTTCAACAAAATTGACGTGGTCGTGGTTTTTAGGTTCAAGTTCTTCAGGCTCTTCTGATGAAAGTCAGGAAGCTACTGCAAGACTTGAAGCTAGACTTATCGATGTTTCGACGGGGCGCGTTATGTTGTCATTTTCTCAAGCTGGCAGTGCAATAGTATCTAATAAACAAAAATATTCACGTCAAGACTTAATAAATCGTGCTATCGAATCCGCTTCATCGAGACTTGCTGACGAAGTTCGAGAATCACTCGCAAACGAATATGCAATGATAATCAGCCTCTCTAAAA
>JAFVEW010000340.1 GCA_017475805.1 Synergistaceae bacterium
CGACGTGAAAGCGAAGAATCTTTCCCAGCGAAGGACAAAGACTCTCCTGCGGACGAACGTTTTATTTCTAATGTTTTGCTCGAAATTGAAGAAGATAGAAGCCCGATAAGCGTAAATTACAAACCTGCGCCAAAAGTCGAAGCTCCTGCAACAGCCGAAGACGCTCCAGCACAAGAACAAACTGCAGAAGTTTTTGAAGCAGCTCCTTCAGATGAATAACTGGAAATCAGGCCGTAAAATCCTTTTAGGCATAACGGGAGGAATCGCGGCCTATAAAATTCCTGCACTCGTTAGATTAATTAAAAAAGCTGAATGCGAAGTCGAAATAATTTTGACGGACTTTGCTAAAAATTTTGTTACGCCTATGACTCTTGAAACTCTTTCAGGGCATCAGGTTTGGACAAACGAAAATTTTGATTTTCATATCCCTCACATTAAATTAAATGACTGGGCGGAAATTTTTGTAATCGCTCCGTGTACGGCTAACACTCTTGCGAAAATTGCTCACGGAATTGCAGATAATTTATTAACTTCGGCGGCGGTTGCTGCTCATTGTCCTGTTTTAATTTTTCCGGCAATGAATGAACATATGTTTGAAAATAAAGCTACGCAAGAAAATATAAAAATTTTATCTGAACGAGACTTGAAAGTCATGGCTCCTGCTGAAGGCGAATTAGCTTGCGGAGTTTCAGGCAAGGGCCGAATGAATGAACCTAATGAAATAATGCTTGAAATTTTCAGAGCTTTGTCGCCCGTTCATGATTTAAGCGGAAAAAATGTCTTAGTAACTACCGGGCCGACGCATGAATATATAGATCCGGTGAGATTTATTTCTAATCCAAGCTCAGGAAAAATGGGCGCGGCTATGGCTCGTGCGGCGTGGTATAGAGGCGCGAACGTGAAAATAATTTCAGGACCTGTTGAAATTAATTCGTACGGCTTTGAAGTTATAAAAATTAAATCCGCGCTTGAAATGTTAGACGCCGTGAAAAAAAATTTGTCGTGGGCTGACTACATTATAAAAGCTGCGGCGGTCGGTGATTATCGTGCAAAAAATTTTTCAGGGCAAAAAATCAAACGAGAAGGCAAAGATAATTTAACTATCGAGCTTGAACAAAATCCTGATATTTCCGCAGAAGTCGGTAAATTGAAACGAGAAAATCAAATTTTGATCGGCTTTGCTGCTGAGACTCAAAACGTTTCAGAGAACGCGAGAGAAAAATTAAGGCGGAAAAATTTAGATTTTATCTTAGCTAACGATGTCATGGCTGAAGGATCAGGCTTTGCGACAGACACTAACACTTTGAAATTAATTCCGAGAGACGAAAACAAAAACGAAAAAATTTATTCAGGCTTAAAAGAAGACATAGCTTTTGAAATTTGGAACGATGTTTCTTTATGATATAGCTGTTCCTGAAATGTCGCTGAATAATTTGACTTATCAATGTCCCGTCGAAATTCCTACGGGCATTAGAGTTATTGTCGAAGTTCAAAAACATTTTCACGCAGGATTTAATTTAGGCAAATCGAAGCAAAATTTAGATAACGAAATTAAAATCAAAGATATCGAGGGTCTTATTGACGAGCGTCCTGTTATAACGCCTGACTTATGGGATATGGCTTTATATGCCGGCCGAGTATGTCTTTGCGGAGCTGCGGCGGCTTTGAAAGTAATTTTGCCAAGATTTTTAATCATGGGCGACAAATTCACACCGCCAAGAAATTTTAATTTTGATTCAAGAAATTTTAGAGAAATTAATTTTTTTAATCCGTTTGACTCTGAACGGGTTAATTTTTATTTAAGCGAATTAAAACAAGGCGAACGAACTTTAATTTTATTTTCTCAAAAGACAGCGGCTGAAAATTTTTTTAACTCCTTGCCCGAAGAATTAAAAAATCGTGCTTTATTATGGCAGTCATCAGGCGGAAAAAATTATCGGCTCTCATGGATTCAAACTCATGAAGGAAAATTTGATTTAGTCATCGGCACGGCAGGAGCAATTTTCGCACCTTTAATGCCGGAAAAAATTATTATTGAAGACGAAGCAAGCAAAAATTTTATTATTCCGCCTGTCTTAAATATTTCTGCTCTAAGTTTAGCCGGACGCCGGGCGGCATTTTTGGGATCAAAATTCGTAACAGGAGGCCGCTATCCGTCATTAAAAACTTTTGTGCGTTCAAAACCTGAAGAAAAAATTTTCCCCGAACGAAAAAATATAATTTTCGCCGATATTTTTCACTACAAGACCCGCAAAGAAAAATCAAAAGGTGTCGAAGGTAATATTCCATTGACTTTTTCATTAATTAAAAACACATACAGGGAGTTAATAAATAAAAACAGTGTCATATGGATTTTAGACAGGCTTGGAGAATCATCAGAAGTTTTTTGTTCACGCTGCGGCGAGAATGTTAAATGCCCTGAATGTGGAAATTCAATGAGGAGCGAAAATGAAGGTAAGACTCTACGCTGTCGAATTTGCGGCGCGACTCGTGATTTGCCGGAGAAATGCGAAAGCTGCGGCTTTGAAGTTTTAGCGGGACGTCGGCCGGGACTTGAGGCTCTTGCGAAAATTGCTGAAAAATATTACGACAAAGTTATTTTATACGCTAATAAATATTCGCGGATTAAAAAAAATTCTTTAATTTTAAGCACTCGGCGCGGCCTTGAACTTTGCGAGAAAATTAATCCGTCTTTAATAGCTTGGCTTGATTTAGATTTAGAACTTGTATTTCCTGGACATGATACTAAATTAGAAGTTTTTAATTCATTATGTGAATCATATTGGCGCGGACGAGAAAAAAACTCTAATCGAAAAATTCTAATTCAATCTCGAAATAAAGGAATGAAAGTCGCGAAATTTTTTCCGCAGGGCTGGTCAAAATTTTTCCCGGTTGAACTTGCTGAACGTCGAGAATTTAATTTGCCGCCGTTCGGTTATGTCGTTGAAATCGAAACTCAAAATTCAAACTTAAGAGAGAAAATTTTAGATGCGTTTTTTGACGACGGAATTTTCGTAATGGATTCGGGCGACGAGTCTCAGCCGTTGCATATCAATACAGAGTCGCTTGAATCTATTGAAAAAGTTTTAAGCACAATAAAATTTTCACCGAAAGAATTAAAAATCACGATGCAAAATTAGATTATAATATAGCAATTCAATTTAAGGAGGATTGTTTGAGAATGCAAAAAATTTTAAGCGCATTAATTTTAGTTTCATTGTTTTTAAGTCCGTCAGTTTTATTCGCAAAAGATAAAGACAAAGGCGAAGACAAGCCCGCGATTTTAATCGTGTCTTTTGGAACGTCAATGCCTGAAGCCCGAAAAGCTATTGATAATCTTGTCAACACTGCGAAAAAAGATTTCCTAATTTTGAAGTCCGTTTGGCTTTCACGTCAAACATAATTCGCAGAAAATTAACAAGAGAATTTAACGAAAATATTTCTAATCCCGTTGAGGCTCTCGCAAAATTAAATGACGAAGGTTTTAATAAAGTCTTTATCATGCCTACGCATATTATTCCGGGTGAAGAATATGACGAGATTCTAAATGTCTACGAGGCGTTCAGCATTTTAGAAGGCAAATACGGCTTTGAAGAATTAAAAATCGGCGCACCGTTCATGTATAGCTCCAAAGATTGCGAACGAATGGCCGAGATTTTAATTTCGCGTTTCAAAACTCAGCTCGAAGACAAAGAGACAGGTATTATTTTAATGGGTCATGGAACACCTGAACATTTTGCAAACGCTTTATATTCGTTGCTGCAAGTAGAACTTGATAAAAAATCATACGGAAAATTTTTCTTAGGGACTGTCGAAGCAACGCCTCAGATTGATGACGTCGTAGCTAACTTGAAAAGACATCCTGAAATTAAAAAGTTAGTTCTCTCGCCTTTAATGATTGTCGCTGGCGATCACGCTAATAATGACTTAGCCGGAGCTGATGATGAAGAATCTTGGCTTAATATCTTAAAGTCAAAAGGCTACGAAAATATTTCGACTTATCTTGTCGGACTTGGAGAAGATGAAAATATAGCAAAAGATTTCGTGAAAAAAATTCATGAACTCATTGATTAAACGAAAAAGTTTTCTTTGTATTCTTTTAATTTTTATATCTTTAATAAGAATCACTTCAGGAGAATGGAAAATCCCTTTCACCGAAGTGATTAAATTTTTATTATTTCAAGCTGATTCTTCGCCGCAGTCAATAATAATTCGTTCAGTAAGATTGCCGCGATTATTATCTTCAATCTTAACAGGCGGATTATTGAGCGTCGCAGGCGTTGTACTTCAGGCTTTGCTTGCTAATCCTTTGGCTGAACCTTATACACTCGGCATAGCTTCAGGTGCTGCATTCGGGGCAGCGTTGTCGATAATGTTCGATTTAATGATTGCTCCGTTTTCGTTTGCGGGAGCTTTGCTTGCGTTGTTAATTACGGGATTAATATCACGCAGTAATAGTGAAAGATTAATTTTAGCAGGTGTTATTTCAAATTCGATTTTATCTGCAGGAGTTACATTTATAAAATCAATCGCAGGCGATAAATTAGGCGCGGTTGTTCTGTGGCTTATGGGCAGCATTTCCGGCGCGTCTTCTCGCGATGTTTATTTAATTTTAACGGGAACGATATTAATTTTAATCACGGCATTTATATTTGCTCCTGCACTTGACGCTATGGCACTTGGCCGCGACAGAGCCGCGATTTTAGGAATAAACGAAACTTTCACACGAACTATTTTATTAATCACTACGTCAATGGCTGTAGCTTTAGCTGTGAGTTCGTTCGGGATAATAGGCTTCGTCGGCCTTGTTGTGCCGCATATTTCACGAGCCTTAATCGGAGCTTCTCACAGAAAATTAATTTTTCACGCTTTTTTAATGGGAGCTTGCGTGCTTGCAATCGCTGACGGAGCGGCGCAATATTTAGGCGAGCTTCCTGTAGGAGTTTTGACGGCTTTGACGGGCGGACCTTTCTTTTTGATTCAATTAGGCAATAGAGAATAAATATATTCATAATTTCTTAAAAATTTTTGTGTTAAAATAGCGCGCGTGTTAAAATTCTAAAAATAAATTCTTGAAAAAGAAATTAAAGAAAGGCTGTGTATAAAAAATGAAAAAATTAGTTTTAGTCGCTTTACTTGTTGCTACCGTTGCGGCATTTGCTTCACCTGTAATGGCTTGGGACGCTGCTAAACAGAAAGCTCTTGGTCAGGACAAAAATAAAATGACTTGGTATTTACTTGACTACGGCAAAGACAGCGACGGAGTTCCCTTCGCAATTTCGAGAAAATACTACACAAACACTAACATCAAAAACGAAACTATCGAACTTCTTATGTCAAAATTCGGAATTTCTCCTGAAGTCGCCGGAAGCCTTTATTTCACTGAATACGGCTACGAATATAACAAAGACGGAAGCCAGTTTGCTTTAACATATCTTCGTCATTATGACATGCTTGGCAACGAAATTCACGGAACTGAATACGGCACTGAAGAAAATCCTAAAACTTTCGCCGGAATCCCTGCCGGTTCAACTCCTGCAAAGGGCGCAAATTATGCTCTCGGCAAGACAACAACCTCAACAGCAAAGAAGAGTGCAGTTCCTACAAAGAAAGTTACAACGAAAAAGAAATAAGTATGATATAATAAACTAAATAAAAGCTCCTTCTTGGATAGAGGGAGCTTTTTTTCAACTACATTTTCAACTACAAAAATCTTAATTTTAATTTGTCGCCGCAAAGCCTCACGAAAAAATTTTCAAAATTAGAAATAATCCTCTTAAAAATTAAGACCCTAACGCTTCAAAGCCGTTTAATTTTTTTCCTGTGTCAAACTCGTAGCAGCTTCTGAAATTTCCTTCGACCATATCGCGGACATCTTCAGCCGTGTAAAATGCCGTATGAGGACTCAAAATTACATTCGGAAATGATCTCAAAATAGCCAGCTTCGGATTAATCATAACTTCGCCCATTAAGTCATAATAATAAAGGCCGTTTTCAAATTCAACGACGTCAAGAGCCGCGCCGCCGAGTTTGCCGATTTCAATTCCGTGAATTAAAGCCTCAGAATCAATTAATTTTCCGCGCGCCGTGTTAATGATATAAGCTCCGTCTTTCATTTTTGAAATTGCAGCGTCATCAATTATATGATGATTTTCTTCGTTAGCGTTCATGTGAAGAGTAATAATGTCGGATTCGCGTAAAATTTCATCGAGACTGACATATTTTGCAAATTTTTTTGCCTCGTCGTTTTCAAAAATATCGTAAGCTAAGAGTCTGCAGCCAAAGCCCGATAAATGTTTTAAGACCGTGCGTCCGATTTTGCCCGTTCCCATAACTCCGACAGTACAGCAGGAAAAATCGCGGCCAAGTTTATTTTTTAATGAATAATCTTGAAGCTCAGCGCGTTTTAAGATATGAGCAAATTTCCTGACGCTCGCAAGCATTAACATAATCGCGTAATCTGCGACTCCTGTCGGCGTGTAAGTAACGTTATCGACTTTCATTCCTAATTCACGTGCCGCATTTAAGTCAATATGATCGTAACCGATTGAGCGCGTTAAAATATATTTAACTCCGACATCGTGAAAAGATTTCAAAACTTTTGCGGACATATCGCACGGTGTACAGCTAACTCCGTCGCAGCCTGAAGCAAGCGAAATATTTTTTTCGTTCGGATAATCGGTCGAGTAAACGAAATCGATTTTATATTTTTCTTTCATTTCGTTGGCAAAATAAAGTTCGTCAAACTCTCGAAGGGCATAAAAACAAATTTTCATGAATATTCATTCCTCCTTGTGCGGCTTTATTTTATTATAACGAAGAGACTTCGTGAACTTTTACTTTAATTTCTTGCGTTTGTTTACCGCCACCATAAAAAACTCCCTGATTTATCGAACAGTCTTTTGCGTCGCGGCCTGAAGAAATTTTTATATAAGTATCATCGCATTCTCGATTGTGCGTAGGATCGAGCATTCGCCACTGGCCGTCATCATAAATTTCTGTCCATGCGTGTGTCGCGCCTTCGCCTGGAATCATTCCTGCAATATAACGGCAAGGTATTCTTTCAAGCCTGCATAGAGTTAAAAGTATGTGAGCATAATCTTGACAGACACCGCGCCTTAAACTAAAAGATTCTTCGGCGGTTGTGTTTATTCCTGTTACGCCTTGAACGTAAGAAAAATCATCATAAATCATATTCATAAAATAAAAAGCGCGTTCAAAATTATTTGAATAAAAACTTACCGGGTCAAGTCCTAAATGAAATTCCCTGATATTTTTTCCGGCTTTAGTTAGAGGTGTTTCATATTTGAAAATTCCAACCTTATATTCTTCGTCTTTCAATTTAGCGTTAATATTTATATCTGCTTCACCCTCTACGTCAACAGAAAAATGATCGTGCGTCTGCCTAGCTGTCCCGTAAACGCACGTATTTCCGAATGAATCTTTTTCCGTACTGCTGAAATGTATCGGATAAATTTCAACATGCTCATTAAAAATTTTTTGCCTCGCGTCCGTTGATGGAAAGCAACGCAGCTTGAAATGATGTTCGTGAACGGGCTGCTCAAATTTTAACTGCATGTGATATAAATATTGAAGTCTGCGAATCATGAATTAATTTTATTTTTATTCTATTAAATTTTCAACAGCTTTAATAATTTCAGAATTATTTATTTCATTTCCATTCGCAAGAGCTTTTAATCTTTCGAGATTTTCTGAGTTATACCGCAAACCTGTTTTCGTGATTCTGTAAGTCAGGCGAGAAATTTCTCTTTTTATATAATCGAAATTCAAATTCATACGCGCATATAAATCAACACGCTCAATTCTTTTTCCAAGTTTTATAAGTCCGCGAACATGCTCATCTTCGATTATGTCGTCAGCCATTCCCCAAAACGCTACGATATTGTCAATGACTTTTTGAAGATTTAGTAATATAGACGCTTTAGACTTTTCGGCCTTATTCATTTCGTAGAGAGCTAATTGAATATAGCTGAAAGTCTCTGTGCCGATTTCGTCTCGCAAAACTATGGCATTATCATAAGCCCGCAAAAGGCTTGAACGAATCGACGCAGGATTTTGTTCATCGAAGCAGAAATTTTTTACAAATTCTAATTTAGATTCATGCGTTGTCGAGCCTGTCATAGAGTCAAATTTTTCCGCGAACGAACGGAGTCCTGTATAAACTCTCTCGCTGTATCGGCCAAGCCATAATAATCTGTCGCTGTTCTCAAGTGATAAAACGTTCATAATCAATTCCTAACTCCTCATTCCTCACTGTCTTTCAAGACCCAAGTATCTTTGAAGCCGCCGCCTTGCGACGAATTAACGATAAAAGAATCGGGATTGCGTGAAAATCTTGTGAGGCCGCTTTTCCATACAATAGGCTCATCAGCCATCAAAACAAAGGCTCGAAGGTCTGCTTTTCGCGGAACTCTTTTACCCGTTTGACTGTTTTCAAAAATATCAATGTCAAGAAAGTCAATTACTTCTTGAGCTATGAATCTTCTCGGCTCAGATTTTAATAACGCTATGAAATTTTCTTTATCTTGCCTCGAAAATTTATTGCCGAACATTACGCCATAACCTCCAGCTTCAGCAACGTCTTTCAAGACGAGATTATCAAAATTTTCAATAACATATTTCATGTCATTTTCATAATACGGCAGATAAGTCGGGGCATTTTGTAAAATAGGTTCTTCGCCGAGATAATATTTAATCATTGCGGGCACGAAATAATAAATCCCTTTATCATCAGCTACGCCGTTGCCGGGAGCGTTGATCAAAGCAACGTTGCCTTTTTTGTAAATGTCAAAAATGTGAGGTATTCCGATTAAAGACTCTCGATTAAAATTCACCGGGTCAAGATAGTCATCAGAGATTCTGCGATAGACCGCTCCGACTTTTTCTTTTTTGCCTGAATAGTCAATGAAATATAAATTCTCGCCTTCGACTGTCAAATCTTCACATGTAACTAAATGCGCGCCCGTCTGTTCAGCAAGATATGAATGTTCAAAATAAGCTGCGTTAAATCTTCC
>JAFVEW010000341.1 GCA_017475805.1 Synergistaceae bacterium
CTATGACGATCCTGCAGCTTTACTCGCCGGGAGCAATCTCAGCGAAACTCTCACAGCAGTTATCGCGAAACTCGGCGAAAATATCGTTCTCAAGAGATTCGCGAGATTCGATTCAGAAAAAGGCAGAGCGTTTTGCTACATTCACAGCAATTATAAAGTCGGTGCACTTGTCGAGCTCGAAGCAGACAAAGAAGCAGCTCTTGACGCTCCTGAATTTGCAGAATTAGGCCACGAAATTTGTATGCAGATAGCGGCGGCGAGTCCCTTATATCTCGTTCCTGAAGACGCTCCCGAAGATGTTTTAGAGCGCGAAAAAGCCGTTTATCGTCAGCAACTTCTTGACGAAGGCAAACCCGAAGACAAAATCGAAAAGATTTTACCGGGCAAAATCAGAAAATATTTCGATAACACTTGCTTACTAGAGCAGGAATATATCCGCGACACTGACAAGAAAGTCAAAGATTTAGTCGCAGAAGTAGCAAAGAAGCTCGGTGCAAAAATCAACGTCAAACGCTTTGAACGTTTCGGAATCGGAGAATAAAAAAAGCAAGTAGGAGTTAGGAGTTAGGAAGTAGGAACTAAAAAAGCAAGTAGGAACGAGGAAGTAGAAAGTAGGAAGTGAAAAAATAATTCCGAATTCCGCATTAAAAATAATTTCTAATTTCTAATTCCTCATTTCTAATTAATAAAAATGCCGAAATTCAAAAAAATTTTATTAAAAATGTCCGGCGAAGTTTTAGCTGGAAATCAAAATCACGGGCTTGATTTTAAAACAGTGAATAGTTTCGCCGAAAAGCTAGCTGAAATCGCAAAATCGGGAATTGAATTATCAATCGTTATCGGTGGCGGCAATATGCTTCGTGGCCGGGACGCTCTTGAATATGGAATTGACCGTGTCAGCGTTGACTCTATCGGAATGCTTGGCACTGTGATGAACGCGCTCGCTATAAAAGCTGCACTTGCGAATTTCAATGTCAAAGCTCAAGTTCTTTCAGCCGTAGGAATGTCGCCGCTTGCAGATTTATATAATCGTGAAGTCGCAAAAAATTTACTAGCTTCAGGCTATGTTGTTTTGTTCGCAGCTGGAACAGGGCATCCGTTTTTTTCAACAGATACGGCAGCAGCTTTGAGAGCTTCTGAACTTGGTCTCGATTGCGTCGTCAAAGCTACAAAAGTCAACGGAATTTATGACAAAGACCCGATGAAATTTTCGGACGCTAAATTCATTCCCGAACTGAAATATGACGAGGCCATAAAATTAAATATCGAAGTTTTAGACACTGCAGCTTTTACGATATGTAGAGAGAATAAAATTCCAATTTGGGTTTTGAGTATTCAAGATTCAAATTGGGTTAAAAATATAATCGAGGGTGCTAATATCGGAACGCTCGTAGAATAGTTAGCGTTAGGGATGCAGAATTATTTTTAGTTTCTAAATTCCTACTCGCTTTTTCATTTCTAATTTCTCATTCCTAATTCCTAATTAAAAACAAAAGAGGAGGATTAATAACTATGCCAAAAGATGAACTTGCCGAACTCAAAGAAAATATGGAGAAAGCCATAGCCTTTTTGCAAAATGAATATCTTTCTATACGAACAGGCCGCGCTCATCCCGGACTTATCAGCGACATCAAAGTCGACTATTATGGAACGCCAACGCCGATTAAAAATTTAGCGAACGTTACAGTGCCGGAAAGCCGTTCTCTTCAGGTTGCGCCATTCGATAAAACAAGTTTGAAAGCAATAGAAAAAGCTATTTTAGCTGCGAATGTCGGAATGACGCCTCAAAGCGACGGAACTGTTTTGCGAATGACTTTGCCTGAACTCACAAAAGCAAGACGCGTTGAACTCACGAAACTTTTAGCACGAAAGGCCGAAGAGTCAAAAGTCGTCGTCAGAAATTACAGACGCGACACAATAGAAGCTCTCAAAAAGCAGGAAAAAGCCTCCGAAATCACCGAAGATGATCTGAAAAAATTCACGAAAGACGTTCAAGACATCACGGACAAGTATATTAAAAAAATTGACGAGGTCTACAAAGTCAAAGAAAAAGAAGTCTTAGAAGACTAGAAAGGATTTAAGCACAAAATGGACGAGATCAGCCAGTATAATTCACCGGGATATGCGACTTTCAAGCAAAAATTAAAACGGCTCATCGGAATCGATCTGAACTCTTACAAAGATCAAATCCATCGCCGTACTCACGAGTTAATGAATCGTTGGGGCTGCAAAAGTTACGACGATTATTTTGACATTATGAACAATGACGAGCGTAAGCTGCGTGAGTTTCTTGATCATCTTACGATTAACGTGTCCGAATTTTTCAGAAACGATTCTCAATGGTGGAAAATGCGCGATAAATTAATCCCCGAGTTGATTCAAAAACGAGGCTCGAAACGTTTAAAGCTTTGGAGCGCCGGCTGTGCAACTGGCGAAGAGCCTTATTCGCTTGCGATTCTTTCTGCTGTCTGCGGACTTGATCAAATGAATCCCGTTTTAGCAGCTGACATTGATCAGGGAGCTATAGCTATTGCTCAAAAAGCAACGTACAGAAAAACGCAGCTTCTCAACGCGCCGAAAGAATATTTAAATAAATATTTCACAACGACGGACGGCGGCAACACCTACACAGTTAATCCTGAAATTAAACGCCGTGTGAATTTCAAGCGAATGAATATGATCGATGACAATTTCGGAAGCGGCTTCGATTTAATTCTTTGCCGAAACGTTGTTATTTATTTCACTGCCGACACAAAGGCAAAATTGTACAAAAAATTCTTTGACGCTCTTGCGCCCGGCGGTTATTTTTTAGTTGGTTCAACTGAACAGATTTTTGGTTATCAGCAAATCGGTTTTGAGTCTGCGGGGCCGTTCCTTTACACGAAAAAATAATGAGAAAAGTAGGAATTAGGTTTTATTTTTTTACTTCCTACCTCCTACTTCCTAGTTCCTACTTAATTTTTTGTAAGTATGGGTATGTATGAATTTTCGTTGACTAATTCGGTGGCGCGAACAGTCATTGAGCTTTGCCGCGATAACGACTGGAAAAAAGTCCGCAGAATTATGGTCAAAGTCGGCGGCATTCGACGTATCAACCCCGAGTTAATGTCTTTTCTTTTTATGGCTATGGCAAAAGGAACACCGGCAGAAGAAGCTATTTTGTCAGTGTTGGTCATTCCTGTAACTCTTTATTGTAATTCTTGCGGGCGAACTAGTATTTGCGAAGAAGAACAAGACGTTCAGTTTGAATGCCCGGCTTGCGGAAGCAAGAATGTGCAGTTAGTTTCGGGACTTGAATTTAATATCGAAGTCTTAGAAGTCGAAAAAGATTGATGAAAAAAGTAAAAAGTTTTAAAGAAATTTAATAAATTTTAGAAATGAATGAAAATAAAGATATATTAAAATCGCTATCAAAAATTCAGCAGCAAGCAGTAACTTACATTGACGGGCCTTTACTTGTTCTTGCAGGCGCAGGGAGCGGAAAGACCCGTGTTTTGACTCACAAAATAGCGTGGCTTGTCGAGGAAAATATTTCACAGCCTGAAAATATTTTAGCTATGACTTTCACGAACAAAGCCGCAGGAGAAATGAAAAGCCGTATAAACTCACTTGTTCAAAGCCAATCAGCTAAAATCAGAGCGGGAACTTTTCACGCTTACGGATTAAGATTTTTATTTAATTATTCTCGTGCTGCCGAAGAAATTGCTGGGCTTCACCCGTCGTTTTCAATTTTTAGCCGTTCTGATAGTCAAGCGTTATTAAAGCAAATAATGAAAGAAATGAAATTTCCAGACAAAGATAACGCTCCTGCTGTAGCAATGGACATAATCGCAAGAGATTATATGGCTTGGAGTCCTATGGGACACGACACTCTTATAACTGATGAAAATTATTTCAAGTTGGCTCAAGAATATCGCAAACGACTTCGCGAACTTAATGCAGCAGATTTTGAC
>JAFVEW010000342.1 GCA_017475805.1 Synergistaceae bacterium
CTTTTCGGAGTCTGGCGCGCTTGGGGTAACAGAACGGCGGTTTATCCTGCAAATACTGATCCGAAAGATGATTTTATACCAGTTCGCAGGATGTTTAATTGGATTCGGAATGAATTTACTCTTACATTTTGGCAAAAAGTCGACGCTCCTATGACGCAAAGATTAGTCCGCGCAATAGTTAATACTTTTAATGTTAGATTAAACGGTTTGCGTGCTATCGAGGCAATTTTAGGCGGCAGAATCGAATTTAATCAATCTGAAAACACAACTATTCAGCTAATGGACGGGCAAATGACATTTCATATTTTCTTTACTCCGCCTAGTCCGGCAGAAAAAATCGAGGGCGTATTTGAGTATGACCCTGATTATCTTGATACTCTTTTTGCAGCAATAAAGTAGAGGTGAATTAGTATGGCGAATGTAGTACCCGAAGGTATGATTAATTTCAAGGTTTATCTTGACGGCAGCGATTTATTAGGCGTTGCGGAGGGAACAATACCCAATTTAGAAGCAATGACCCACGAAGTCAAAGGTGCAGGGCTCGCCGGAACAGTCGACAGCCCTGTTTTAGGACATTATAGTTCTTTGACATTGTCTTTAACGTGGCGCAGTGTTACGGGCGATATTTCAATATTGAACAGGCCTGAAGCTCATAGCATTGATTTATATGCAAGTTTAAAAAGGTATAATGCGGGACTTGGTGTTTATCAAACAGAGCAGCTGCATATATTTTGTAAAGCAATTCCGAAAACTCTTACAACTGGAAATTTAGTCGTAGGCGACTTAATGAGTACTCAAATGGAGTTTGAATTGCCCTATATGAAATTAGAATTGGGCGGCGTCGAACAAATTGAGATAGATAAATACAATTATATCTGCACGATTAACGGTGTGGATTATCTTGCCTCCGTTCGTTCAGATTTGGGAATGCAATAAAAAACGTGATATAATGCTCCTAATTTTTGAAAGTTAGGAGCGATTTTTATGCGTGAATTAACAATACAAGATCGAGTTGCAAATCGTGCTTACGCTTTAAGTGATAAGGATTCTGAAGTTGTGTTGGCTCTGATAGACAGATTTTTAGATTTATACAATGATTATGAAGAGCCTTTAACTGGTGAAGAGCTTGCAGCACTTGATGAAGCATACAAACATCGTGATGATCCTAATTATTGGACTTCAGCCGAAGATTTGCACAAAGAATTAGAGGCACTAGAATGAAGTGGGATTTGGAATATTCCGATTCTGCAAAAAAGTATCTAAAATTGCTTGCAAAGCCAGACAGAGAGCGGATAGAAAGAACGATTGATAAACTTCGCGATGGCCCTTTTAATCGTAAAGATTTAGATATAAAAATGCTGAATGGGCGCGATGA
Source organism: Synergistaceae bacterium (assembly GCA_017475805.1). The sequence continues at coordinate 1,376 of JAFVEW010000342.1, forward strand.
ATGGCGTTTACGCGTTGGAAAATATCGTGTGATATACGCGATATACAGGACAGAGATTTTAATCAGTGTTATCAAGATTGCCCCACGTGGAGACGTTTACAAAGATTAAGGAGAGTACAAAATGAAAATCGAGTTAAAAAAGGCAATAAATACAGGCGGCAAGAGCATTAAAGAACTTAATCTCGAGCTTGAAAAACTTACTGGAAATGATTTAATCGAAGCCGAAAAAGAAGTAATGCTTGCAGATAATACCCCTTTTGTAATGGATTTTAATAGGTCGTATTTAATCACGATAGCTGCAAAAGCGGCCGGATTAGCAACAGAGGCTTTGAAAACGTTAAATATTCGCGATTTTACCAAAATTACAAGTGAGGTACAACGTTTTTTAGTGGGTACGGACTCCGGCGCGACAGATTCAGCCGAAATCCCGGAGACGCCGTCAGAAACACACTAAGAAGAATTGCAGTCGGTCTTGCCCGTGCAGACACAGGCACAAACGTTCGAGAATGGCTTGAAATGCCCTTAAATGACCTTTACGAATGGGTTAATATCGTTGTTGACGAAAATCGGAAAATGCGGAATAATGTCCCCAAGATTTACTTAGGGGGTATTTTTTATGGAAGGTTTCGTGTGGTTTCTTATCTTCTTTTTTCAGTTTATTTTTTGGCTTTTTAACGGTATTTGCCTAATTTTTGACGGCTTGAAATGGGTATTTCGTAAGTTATTTCGTATCAAGCCTAAAGAGCTGTCAACGCCTAAAAGAACGCGGCCATATACTCAAGAAGAAATAGATGAAATAGATACTCAATATAAAAGTTGTATTGAAGAGTTAGAGAAAGAACAAAAAAGGCAACGTGAATATTGTGATAAATGGTTTTTGAATAAATGGTAATAATATTATTTTAGCCGAGAAGGTAGGTGAGTTTTTTAATGGCTTCAATGGTAGAATTAGGGTTCAGAATTGAGGCGTTTCTTGGCGGAAATTTTAGCGGGATTTTCAGCAAGGCAAATCAAGCTCTGAGTGTTTTATCAAAACATACAAATTCGCTTCAAAAAACATCAGAGCAGATAGGTGCATACAAAAAAATGCAGGGTAGTATTACCCAAACGGCTGAAAAGTTAAATGCAGCAAGGGCTAAGGTTAAAGAACTCGGGCTTCAAATGCGCAACACTACATCACCTACGGAAGCAATGAAGCGACAATTTACCGCAGCTAATGTTGAAGCTCACCGTTTACAAGAAACTTTAGGTAATCAGCGTAGAAGACTAGGTGAATTACGTTCAGAACTGCACGGTGCTGGAACAGATACTAAAAATTTAGCTTCTGAACAAGAGCGTTTAGCACAACAATCTAAAAAAGCTACTGATGCACAAATGCGTTTGCAAAATGCTCAAGCCCGTTATGTTGCAGCAAGAGAAAAATTGTCTTGGAATAACATAAAAGGCGACTTTATGCAAGCTGCAGGCGCATTAAAAGTCTTACAAAAACCAGTACAAGTTAGTATGGATTTTGAAGCCGCTATGGCGCGTGTAAATGCAGTCGCCTTCAGTGGTGCTGGTCGAAATAAAGAGCAAGACGCTAAAGACTTTGCAATGTTGCAAGCTCAAGCGCGCAATTTAGGAGCAACAACAAAATTTACGGCCGTTGACGCAGCAAGCACTCAAGAAAATTTAGCCCGTGCAGGCTTTAAGGCTAATGAGATTGTTGCAGCAATGCCCGGTTTGTTAAATATGGCCGCCGCTGAAGGTATGGACTTAGCAAACGCAGCTGATATTATGGCTGGAGCATTGCGGGGCTTCAATTTAGACAGCGCACAAACTGATAGAGTTGCAAACTCTTTAGCACAAACAAGCGCCGCAAGTAATACTAATATTGCAGAGTTGGGCGAGGCTATGAAATATGTTGCGCCTATTGCTTCGGGACTTGGAATCTCGATTGAACAAACTAACGCAATGTTAGGTGTTATGGCGAATA
>JAFVEW010000343.1 GCA_017475805.1 Synergistaceae bacterium
CGACGCCTAACAGAAATGACGGTGTAGGCTTAAAAGGGATTTATCAGGATATTATATTTGAACGAAATATGAAATGGGGCATTGAAAACGGATATTTAAGCGATATTCATTGTTTGCGCATTGAAATAGGCTTTGACATACATCGGGTAGCTTTAAGACTTGGTGATTATGCTAATGAAGCATTGGATAAAGCCGTGAATATTGAGAGCGCGAACTTTGCAATAGCCGAGATTTATGAAAAATATGCAAAACCGCCGTGCTTAATTTTTTGCGCTTCTGTAGCACATGCTGAAAACTTAGCGGCTTTAATCCCTAATGCAGTTGCAGTCAAAGGCGGCGAAGATAGAAGCGAGATAGTCAAAGCATTTTCTGACGGTGAGATACCTTGCATTACAAATTGCATGATTTTCACCGAAGGAACGGATTTACCTAACGTTAACACGGTGATAATGGCGCGTCCTACGAAAAATATCAGCCTCTACACACAAATTGTAGGGCGCGGCCTGCGTCTATATCCTGGCAAAGAGTATTTGACGCTTATTGATTGCGTCGGAGCTGGCGATAACGTTGATTTTTGCACTGCTCCATCATTGTTAGGGCTTGATATAAAGGACATTCCGCCGGAATTGCGGGGAAAAATTCAGGGTGATTTATTCGACTTGCCTGAAATTGTAGACAGCGTCTCAGATAATCCTGATGTATGGATTAAAAACGTAGAGCGAGTGCAGCTTTGGGCAAAAAATAATTACTACAATACTCACGGAATTAACTTTTTTAAGATGCCCGATGGCAGTATGTTCGTTCAGGATATTTATTTGCCGCCTGAAGATAATTTAGGCCGTATTTTATGGCAAGGACGCTTAGAACCGACTCAAAAAGTTTTCGATGCAGTTTACGAATTGCTAAAACGCGATTATCCAGAGCAGCGTGCATTGTGGGATTTAAGCCTCTCAACAAAGTGGGGAAGCCAGCCCGCAAGCGATAAACAAAAAGCGATAATCGCTAAGAGATTAAAAGATTTTAACGTAAACAATCTAACAAAATTTGAGGCAGGACAAGTCTTAGCGCGTTTATTCGCACCACAGCCACCAACGAAAAAACAAATTTATTATTTGCAGGCACGCGGCTATAACACTGTAAATTTAACGCGGCAAAAGGCTTCAAAAATCATAGGAGGGCTGAAAAGCGCATGAAACTTTTAACAACGCGCGAATTTAACGGCGTCGCCCTTGACTGCTACGAAGCTGAGAAAGAGAGCGACGGATTTTGGGCAACACGTGAACAAATTGGCAGGCTTCTTGGATATAAAAATCCCGCTACCGCTATCAAGAATATTCACAAGAGAAAGGCTTCACGACTGGATAAATTTTCAAGGGTGGCTCAAATTGAGCTACCCACGAACAAAACACAAGATGCAGTTTTTTATAATTTCAAAGGCTTTTTAGAAATTTGTAGATTTTCTAATCAGCCTAAGGCAAACGCCGTCATGGACTTTGCTTGGGAAGTTATGGACGAAATCAGACGAACGGGAACTTACAACTCTAAACCTAAAAGAGTTGTAAATCCCGATAACATCTTTGAATTTATAGGCTTTGAAGGAGTGAGAATTGAATATGTATCTCTTAACAACGCGTGAATTTCACAACGTCAGCGTTGATTTTTATGTTGACGAACAAAATAACTTTTGGATCACACGCGAGCAAATAGGATTAATGCTGAATTATCGCTGCCCTGAACGTTCGATTAAGAAAATTCACGAATTTTTTTCGCGGCATTTCGCCAAAAAATTCAAAGAAATTAGGGTGAACACTCGCAGAAAAGGTTTAATCAAAACTGTTTTATACAACTTTGAAGGCTTAATCGAACTTTGTTCTTTCTCAGATAAAGAGCGCGCAAAAGATGCTATTAACTTCTTGTGGCAGGCTAAACGAGACTTTGAACACGGCTCAAATTTACCAGCATTACCCGGCAGCAATCAGGCACTTTTGCCTTTTGCATACGGAGATAAAAAAGTCCGTGCAGTTAAGCAAAATGGCGAGTTTTGGTTTATAGCTAAAGACATCTGCGACATTTTAGATATTAAAAATTCACGAGACGCTCTAAATGCGCTTGACGACGACGAAAAAATGACCGTCGGAAATTCCGACAGTCAAAAAAATCGAGGCGGGGCGCAGTTTTTCAACGTAATAAATGAGCCGGGTATTTACCATTTAATTTTTCGCAGCAATAAAGCCGACGCAAAACGTTTTAAGCACTGGATTTTTCATGAAGTTCTACCAACTTTACGCAAGACCGGCAGCTATTCTTTTGGTAAATTCAAAAAGCCGCTGCCCGAAACTTGTTTTTATTCAGCCGAAGAAATAGCTATTGAAGCTGGTTTAAGCGAGAATGAAATCATAAAAACGGCCTCTGAAAACTGCCTTTTTATTTACGGCTTCACGGACGACTGCATGTGGTTTTTCACAGAGGAAGGCCGGAGGAAAATTTTAGATGCGGCGCGGCTTTGAGTTTGAAAACGAGCTTAACAGAGTTTCAAAATATTTAGCGTCAATCGGCGTTCATATGCACAAAAATCATGCGCACAGAACTGAAAGCGGAATTTATATCGAAGGCGAGCCTTTTGATTATGAAGTTATCGTGAACGGTCGTGTAATCTGCTTTGACGCTAAAGAATGCGCCGCTAAATCTTGGAATTTATCCAATGCAAAATTAAATCAGGTTAATAGCCTCTGCATGTGCCGAAAAAACGGCGCGGAGGCTTATTTCTTAGTGTGGTTTAAGGCAATTAACAAAATTATTCGCTTTGATATTGAAATTGTCAAGGACGCACTGATAAACGGCAAAAAATCACTAAAACCAGAAGAAGGTAAAATATGGGAATGGACAGAATTGCAAAAATAAAAGAGAAGTACAGCGTTCTTGAATACGCCCGCGACATTTTAGGGTTGCCCGTAAAACGCGATGGCGACCGATGTAAATCACTCGCTCCTAATTCAAAAAATCCAACGAGCCTGATAATCTTCAATGATTGGTGGTACGATTTCAAATTAGGCTGCGGCGGCGATGTCATTGATCTATGCGCCTGTGCAAAATTCGACGGCGACAAAGGAAAAGCTATCCGCGAGCTTGCGGGTGAAGATTACGAATGGCGCGAATATACCCAAAACTTGAATAATAAAATCGCCTACTTTCAAAGCAAATTACGGGACAGCGACCTATCTTATCTAAGAGGGCGGCGGATTAGCGACGATACAACAAAACGCTTAAGATTAGGCTACGACGAAAAAGAAGATAGATTGATAATCCCTTATTTCAAGAACGGCTACGTAGCTTATTACGTTGGCCGCGATAGAAGCGGAAATAGCGAAGCCTCGAAATACAAAAAAGCTCATTTAGACGGCATGAATGAGAATATCCCTTGGGGATTACACAGCTTTTCCGATGAAAATAGAACGCGCGTCGCCTCTCAGGTTAATAGCCAGCAGCTTAAATTAATCGAGAATTTTATAGTAATTGCCGAAGGAGCATTTGACGCTATGAGCTTTGAACAGGCCGGTTTCCGCGTTCTTTCGCCGATCAGCGGATATTTTAACAAGCAGCAATTAAAGCAAGTTGTAAGTATGTTAAAAACCGCGCCGTATGTTTTCGTATGTTTTGATAGCGACCAAGCCGGCACGCGTTTTACTTTGAACATGTGCGAGATTTTATTTAAGAATAGAATTAAATTTGTTTGCGGCTCTTTACCCGAAGGAGTTAAGGACGTGAGCGACTTTTACACCGCAGGCGGCGATTTATTTGAGCTTGTAAGCAACGCTAAACCGGGCTTTGAAATGCTTGCTTCAAAACTCACTGACGGCGACGAATTTCAAGCATTTATCTATGATGCCGCCCGCTTCGTTGAAGAGCCGGAGCTTGCTGAATTTTTCGATAATGTCAAAAACTTTTCTGCAACTTTCTTAAAATCAGTCTGGAAAAAGGCCGTTAAAATCCCGCCCGAGCCAATTTTAGTCGAAGAATTACTCGCTAATCACATGCTAAAATTTGCCGAAGGACAAGGCTTTTTTGAGTACAATCACGGCGTCTGGACGCAGCGCAGCGACAACACGATTGCGGGCTATTTTCTTGAAGTTTTGGGCAAGTGGGCGAACGGAGGCAAATTGATACCCTTAGAACGTTTTTTAAGGGCTCAAACGACAACAGACGAGCTATTTAACAGGCAGCCCGTTTTCAATTTCAGGAACGGCGTTTTAGAGCTCAATACGGGCAAATTTCGTGAACACTCTCCGGCCGATATGAGTTCAATTCAAGTTAATTACAATTTTGACGGCAAAGCTAAATGTGAAAAATGGCAAAAATTTATAGGCGAAATCATGGCAGAACGAGAGGCTTCAATCAAGTTATTGCAAGAGATGACAGGCTACGTTTTATTTAACGATTGCTCAATGCAAAAATGCTTTTTCTTAATCGGTGATGGTGCGAATGGTAAAAGCGTCTTTCTTAACGTCATAAGTGCAGTCTTTGACGAAGCTAACGTCTCAAATGTTGAAATGTCGAGCCTTATTGAGCCGTTTCAGCGCATTAGCCTCATGAATTCGCTTGTAAACATAAGCACTGAGACAAGTTCCAACGTCAAAGGAGCTGAGAGCATTTTCAAGCAGGTTGTAGGAGGAGATATGATTAGCGGCTGTTTCAAGAGCAAGGATTTTGTCAGCTTCAAACCCCGCTGCGTCATGATTTCAGCTTGCAATGAATATATCAAATCTCACGATACAACCGCAGGCTTTTTGAGGCGAATTTGTTTTATTGATTTTCCCCGAAAATTTGAAGGCAAAAAAGCTGATAGAAACTTAGAAAGCAAACTTAAGACCGAGTTGCCCGGCATTTTTAACTGGGCATATGAAGGTTACAAACGCTTGAAAGCTCAAGGCGGCTTCACTGAAACTAACGAACAAAAAGAGATGATGAGCGAGTTTATCAGCCTAATGAACCCAATAGCCTCTTTCATTGAAGATTGTCTGCAAGACGAGGATGGGATACTTGAACGCGGCCAGCTTTATCGAAAATACGTTGAGTGGACTAAAGAAGTTGGACATGAAGCGCAAAGCCAAACGCGCTTTATACAAAATTTCAAGAAGACGATTAAGCAGGTGATGCCGCATGTTATGGAAACTCGCAGCTCTAAAAAACGTTATTTTGATTTTTCTCATAACCTGTTAAGTGCTGATGAACTTGCTTCTTAAAGAGCTTGAACACTGGAATATTACGCCTGAATATAGCTTCGGGCGTATTGTGTTAACCGGCGGTGATAAGACCGCAAGATTTCATTATAAGAACATTCTTGAAGAAAATCCTGATCTTGAATTGCAGCTTATTCTTGATGTTCCAGAATTTCGAGAATGTCTTGAGGAGCGTGCCGCAATTCGTGAAGCTGAGGGCTTGCTGGGCGATTTACGGAGTGCATTTTTGAAAAATCATGACACTTTTTTAACCTAAATGACACAAAGTGTCATCCCTAAGTCCTTGCTATAACTTGCTATGACACTTATGACACTTATTTTAATATTGTTACGTGGAAAAAATTTTGAAAAGCTGAGAAGGAAAATGAAAAATTTATATATAAAAATATAGAAAAAAAGTGTCATTCTGTCATTCCGGCATGCCGCAAGGGTTTAAGTATGACACTTGTAAAAAAAAGCTGTCATAGAAGTGTTATAACTATTTTGAAAGGAGCTTTTTAATGCAGGAGAAGAATAAATTTCGCTACACTGAAAAATGTTTGTATGAATATAAAAGGAATATTGCAGCTCTTGATGTTTTGCGTGAAGATTTGCGTGTTGAGCAGGCTGGCGTTGATGTTCATGCTCAAAGTTACCAATTAAATTTTAGTTTTAACAGCGAGCCTTCTAATCCTGTTGAAGCCCGTCTAATCAAAATCGAGAACTTAGAACACAAAATTAAAACTCTCGAACGTTTTACTAAACCTGTAACGCAGCTAATGAGTGATTTAGATACTGCTGAAAATTTAGAAGGCTCTGATAATGAATTGCTCCTTAATATATTGAAATTGCTATATTTTGGCAAGAATACCGTTGACGCTGTGCTGTGTGAGCTGCATATTGCTCCGCGTACTTTTACCCGCAAACGTCGTGAACTTGTATTTATGGCTTCGAGCTATCTGGCGTTTTGATGGCGTATTTTTGGCCGATTTTTGGCCGATTTTTGGCGTTTTAATGGCCGATTTTTGTATAAAACCGTGATATTCTTGTAACATGCAAAAATAAAAAAAGGTACTGGGAAGTCTTTGATAGGGCGCGGTCAGCCCGTTGACCCCGAGATTTTTTTAGGCACAAAAATTTTTGTTTTGGCAGAGCTTGAAATTTGCGATAATGCCGATTTAGTTTTTATATCTGCCATGATTTTTAGGAGTAAAAAAATGCCGTTTCCAAAATTAGAAGTTAAAGACTTGCGGGCAATGGAACTTTCAGCAAGAGAGGCCGCAATACTTTTAGGAGTTTCTGACAGAACTTTTTATAGGCTTGTAGAGAATGATTTAGTTCCTCGCTTAAAAGAGGGCGTTTATTTGCTAAAAGATGTCGTAGAAGGATACGCTAAAAGTTTTGGAGGAAGCAAGGGGCTTACGGCGGCAAAGATAAGACAGGCGGCCGCTGATGCGGAGCTGAAAGAGCTTACAATTTCAGAGCGTAAAGGCGAGTTAGTTCCAATTTCCGCCGTTATGGAAGTTTACAGCGAAAATATCTCGAACATTCGCGCTAAAATCCTTGCGTTTCCTACAAAAATTGCGCCTGAACTTGTTGGGAAAGATTTAATTTCAATGCAGGCAAAATTAAAACATGAAATTTATGAATTATTAAAAGAACTTGCAGATTATGATGCAGACAGAGTTACTCGTAAGGCAGCACTTCAACGAAAGAAATAAATTACTAAATCCGCCGCCTGATTTAACAATTTCAGAGTGGGCTGATGCAGAGCGTAAAATTCCGCCTGAAGCAAGTGCCGAACCTGGACAATGGCGGACATCACGAGCTGAGTACCAGCGCGAAATAATGAATGCAATCAGCGACGCTTTCACTGAAAGAGTTATAGTTATGACAGCGGCTCAGGTCGGAAAAACTGAGATTATACTAAATACAATCGGATATTTTATTGATCAAGAGCCTTGCCCTATTTTGTGCTTAAATCCAACGATTGAAATGGGTGAAGCCTTTAGCAAAGATAGATTAGCTCCGATGATACGCGATACTCCAGTTTTAACGTACAAGATTAAAGACCCAAGAGCGCGTGATAGCGGCAACACTTTAAGACATAAGAAATTTGCGGGCGGACATATTACAATAGCCGGAGCAAATTCGCCGGCGTCGTTGGCGTCAAGGCCGATTAGGGTTTTATTATGCGACGAAGTAGACCGTTACCCAATTTCAGCTGGTGCAGAAGGCGACCCGCTTACCCTTGCAATGAAAAGAACACAAAACTTTTGGAACAGGCGTATTATATGGGTATCAACGCCGACATTAACAGGGACATCACGAATAGAAAAGGCTTATAACGCAAGCTCCCGCGAAGAATGGTGCGTGCCGTGTCCAACTTGCGGTGAATATCAGCCTTATTCATGGGAACAAATTTCTTATAAAGACTTGCAAGAGCCTATTATGAAGTGTATAAAATGCGGTGCTCTTCACAACGAAATACAATGGAAAGCAGGGCAGGAGCGCGGTAAATGGATAGCAGAAAACCCTGATGAAAAGAAAATTCGCGGTTTTCATATGAATGCTTTTGCTTCGCCTTGGGCAACATGGAAAAGTTTAGTAAAAGATTACCAAGAGGCTTTTCAAAACGGCGAAGAAGAGTTAAAAGTGTGGTGGAATACAGCTTTAGGCTTGCCATATGAAAACACAAACGGAGCAATAGAGGTCGAAGCTCTTGAAAGCCATCGCGAAAAATACAACGCTGAACTCCCCGACGGTGTTTTAGTATTAACTTGCGGCGTCGATACGCAAGATGACAGGCTTGAATGTGAAGTCGTAGGCTGGGGCGTAGGCTGTGAAAGCTGGGGAATTGAGTACCGTGTTTTTTATGGCGATCCCGGCTTAAAAGAAGTTTGGCAGGCTCTTGATGATTTTTTATCCAAAACTTGGAGCTATGCTAACGGTGATAAATTAGGCATATCATGCACTTGTATAGACAGCGCGGGACATCATACTGACGAAGTTTATGAATTTTGCAAAACGAGAGCAAGAAGAAATATTTTTGCTATTGTCGGACGCGGTCTTGAAGGTATGCCTTCAGTAAGCAAGCCTACCCGCAATAACAGGCGGCATGTAACTTTATTCAAGTTAGGAGTAACAACTATCAAAGGCACACTATTTTCACGCTTAAAAGTTGAGGAGCGCGGCGTTGGATTTTGTCATTTTCCTATTGACGAAAAACGAGGCTATGACGCAGTTTATTTCAAGGGCTTGCTGTCAGAGCGAATGGTTGTTAAACGAGTTAGAGGCCGCGATACAATAACGTGGGAGCCAAGAAGCCCTAATATTCGTAATGAACCTTTAGATACAAGGGTTTACGCGACGGGAGCTCTTGAAATTTTTAATCCAAATTTTGAGCAATACTCACGTCGGCGGTTAAAAGTTGTTAGTAAAACTTCAATGCCGAAACGAAAGCAAACTATTGAAAAGCCTGAACTTAAAAATATAGAGCCTCAGGAAATAAAAAAAATAGATACTTCAAGGGTATTTATAAAGCGCGGACTGCGTTTGTGAGCGTGTGATATAATCTTTCTAAGAATTTTTAGAAAGGGAGAAAAAACGATGCAAGCTCAAGACTATGAGTGGTTCAAAGAAAATTATGCCTCTATTTATAAAAAATATGGAGATACTTATGTTGCAATAAAAAATAAAAAAATACTTGGCAATTATCCTTCTTATGCAGAAGGTGTTAAACAAACCCAAAAGAGTGAAGAAATTGGGACATTTATCGTTCAACATTGTAATGGCAACGAAACAGGTTATACTAATTACATTTTTCAATAAATTTTTATGCCCAATATCTCAGTTTTTACGTGTAAATATGCTGGAATTGTAAAACGAATGATAAAAATACAAGAAAAATTAGAAATATCTGAAAAACGGTTAGAGCTTTATCTAAAGGCTGAGCAAGCTATTTTATCCGGCCAATCTTATGAGATAGGCGACAGAAAATTAACACGTGCAAATTTGAAGGATGTTGTAGATACAATAAATTCTTTGAAGAAAGAAATTGCAGCACTTGAAACAAGATTAAACGGCCGTGCACGGGTCAGAATAGTAATGCCGAGTTGGTGATTAAAATTGTGAAAAAGAAATTTAGTATAAAAAATTCAGGTTATTCACATTATGGAGCAAGCAGATTTAAGCCAAGCGTCAGCGCATGGAACTCGCTTTCAAAATCTCCTGCTGAAGATATTAGCGATAATCTTGAATTATTGCGCGAACGTTCAAGAGATTTGTACGCAGGCGGCGGACCTTTAGGTCGCGGAGCTGTCGATAGATTAGTACTAAATGCCGTCGGGCCGGGCTTGGTATTAAACTGCAGGATTGACGCTGAATATTTAGGTCTGAGCGAAGTTGATGCTGAATATTGGGAACATAATACTGAACGTGAATTTGCATTTTGGGCTGAAAGTAAAGACTGTGATGTCGCTCGCAGCATGAATTTTTACGAATTACAAAACTTAGCTTTTAAGTCAGTTTTACTAAACGGTGATGCTCTTGTTGCAATGCC
>JAFVEW010000344.1 GCA_017475805.1 Synergistaceae bacterium
AATGATGTAGCAAGTTCATAGCACGCAGCTCCGTTCATTGTCTCAAAATCAAGTGGCGCGTCTGTTTCAGATAAAGCGAAAATCGTAGCAGCAATAACAGCAGCTATTATTGAATTCACGGGAAGTTCTAATTTCAGAATTTTGTCCGTTGAAGCAGAAAAGCCCGGCGATTATTGGACATCACGCTGGAAAACTGCGGGAATGATCAACTTAAATTCTAATCGCTTGAACAGAGCTTGGAAATAAAAAAATCAAGATTTCATAAAACGAGAAAGGAGAAATTTTAATCGTGAGTAATAAATATAGAGTAGTAGTTGATGGCACGGCCTACACTGTGGAGGTCGAGAGTCTTGGAGCTGGCGCGGCAATTCCTGCACCTGTAGCTGCTCCTGTAGCTCCGGCAGCACCTGCAGCTCCTGCACCGGCGGCGGCACCTGCTGCTGAAGCTCCGGCTGCTCCTGCGGCAGTTGCTGAAGGCGCGTCAACTGTAACGGCTCCGATGCCCGGAAAAATTCTTAACGTTAAAGTCAACGTTGGCGACAGTGTCAACAATGGCGACTTAGTTCTTTTACTTGAAGCTATGAAGATGGAAAATGAAGTCTTCGCTACAGCAAGCGGCAAAGTTACAGAAGTTCGCGTTAAATCCGGCGATAGCGTCAATACGGGCGACGTTTTATTAGTTATCGCTTAGTTGCAAATTTGAAATTTTATTTAGTCGTGTTCTAATCTTGGAACACGGCTTTTTTGTATCGTGAATATATTAAAAAAAACTGATAGGAACTTTTCCATTAATTCAAAAAACCGCGTGGACGGTCTGAAACTTCTCGACTCTCTTAATGATAATTCCATTGCTGTAACATTTTTTGATCCACAGTATCGCGGCGTTTTAGATAAATTAAAATATGGCAACGAAGGCGTATCTCGAGGCAGGGCACGCTCGAGTCTTCCGCAAATGGACGAGGAAACAATAATAAAATTCATTAACGAAATTAATCGCGTCTTGAAATCGAGCGGACATTTATTTCTATGGGTCGATAAGTTCCATCTTTGTCAAGGCGTTTTAGATTGGTTCATGGAAACAGAATTAAACCTCGTTGACATGATCGTGTGGGACAAAGGCAAAATAGGGATGGGCTATCGAACAAGGCGAAAATCTGAATATCTAATTATCTTTCAAAAGTCTCCCGTTAAAGCTAAAGCCTGCTGGACAGACCACGCTATACCAGACGTATGGCAAGAGAAATTAGAAAACTCTGAAAAAAATCATACTCACAGCAAGCCTATAGAGCTTCAGAAAAGACTTATAGCCGCAACAACACAAGAGGGCGATTTTGTTCTTGACCCTGCTGCTGGAGGTTATTCTGTTTTAACTGCTTGCCAACTTTTAGGATCAAGAAATTTTATTGGAGGAGATATAGTCTATGGCTGATGCAAAGCCCAAAAGTTCCTCTGGTAATTATGCAAGACTATTCGGAGATGAAGATATTGGCGGGCTTATTACAAAGGTTCAATCTGCAAGCATTAAAGCTGGTTATGTTCTTGAAGAAATACTAACTCAAAAATCCAAACTTATCCCCGATAGCGATCTAATTTTTCTCTAAACAATGGAAATGGAAATTATCATATTGTGGAAATAAAAGTTGGTGCAAATTTTGATACGAAAAAAGCTGACGGCGAAAAAGAAACACTCGAAGCGTGTCGTACTGCATTAAGTTCAAAGCTGCCATTTAGGACAAATTTTTATCTTTGTTCGTTTCACGCTGAAACAAAAGAAGAAATTATGACAGGATTAAAAGGACGTTTTACCGAAGAAGAGGTCATTACAGGTCAAGAACTTTGCAAAATTTTGAATATTGATTATGCTGAAGTCATTAATGACGAAAGTCAATTTCAGCGCGACAATATGATGTATTTCACTCGTACCGTTATTGAAAATGCAAAGAGGAAAATTTATTTAATTTCAGATGAGGACTTTTATTAGTTATAGAAATATTTGAGCGATACTTTCATTAAAGATTAATGAAAGTTATCGATGGGTGTATCATCTTTATACAAAATTTTAAGGAGGTATTTCCATGAAAAAAATATTTATAGCGTTGTTAATGATTTTCGTGTTGACAACGGCAGCAGCGGCCTATACCCCTGGCGTGTATAAGGCAAAGGCAACGGGCAATAATCCAAACGTTCCCGTCGAAGTCGAGGTTACTTTTGATGAGAAAGTCATAGCTGATATTAAGGTTGTTGCTCACGAAGAAACACCAGGACTCGGCGACAAGGCTTTTGAGAAAGTCATTCCGGCAATTTTAGCAGCTCAGAAAACTGACGTAGACGGCATGACAGGCGCAACAATGTCATCGAACGCTTTGAAAGAAGCCGTAGCAAACTGCATAGCTCAGGCTTCGGGAGCAAAAGCTGAAACTGTCAGCACTTTCAAGCCAGGTGAATATAAAGCAACAGTAACAGGTCATAACGGTCCTCTCACTGTAAAAATGAAGTTCTCGGAGAATGAAATTCTTTCAATCGAAACTGAAAACGTAGAGTCAACAGGTATCGGCACAGCGGCTATTGAAATTCTAACTGACGAAATTTTGAAAAATCAATCGCTTGCTTGTGATGCCATTAGCGGCGCAACTGTTACGAGCGGAGCATTTTTATCAGCCGTTAGAGACTGCGTGAAACAGAGCGGAATAACTCTCTCAGTTCTCGAAGCCCGAGAAATTGCATACCCTAAAAAGAGCGACACTCCTGTCGAAATGGCTGCAGACGTAATCATAATCGGAGCAGGCGGAGCAGGTTTCGCGGCGGCCACTGAAGCATTAGAGAACGGCGCAACGGTTATTATTTTAGAGAAAAACGAAATGATCGGCGGCAACACTGCACGCGCAGGCGGAACTCTCAACGCTCCTGACCCTGAAAGACAGAAAAAAATTAACGTTGAAGATAGTGTAGAACTTTTCACTAAAAATACTCTCGAAGCAGGCGACTATAAAGCTAATCCCGAACTTGTAAAAGTTTTAGCTTCACATGCTCTCGAGGCTCGTCAATGGCTTTCAAAGCACGGCACTATTTGGAGCGAGTTTGTTTATCAGACAATAGGCGGCTTATGGCCAAGAAGTATGGACGAAAAAGACAAGAACGCTTATAAAGGTTTCATTGAGCCTCTTGCAAAAACCGTTAAAGAGTTAGGCGGCAAAGTCGTTCTTAACTGCAAGGCTGAAGAACTTACGAAAGATAATTCAGGCCGTGTTACAGGTGTTATTGCCTATGACACTAAGAACGGACAAAAATATATTTTTACTGCTAAGAAAGCTGTAATCATGGCGACAGGCGGCTATGCTGCGAATAATGCTCTCGTAGCAAAATATAACGGCGTCAGCGGCCTCCCGACTTCAAACGCTCCGACATCGACAGGCGACGGAATTGAAATGGGCTTGAAGGCAGGCGCGGCTCTCGAAGGCATGGAATACGTTCAGATTCACCCGCACGGAAATCCTGTAACAGGCGGCTTACAGAGTCATTTTGCAGGCGTTATTAAAAATTCAATCTACGTCAATAAAGAAGGGAAACGTTTTGTCGAAGAAAGCGGACGCCGCGACGTTATTTCAAACGCTACAATCGCTCAGACGGGACAAATAATGTTCTCGATTTTTGACAGCGAAGGCGGATTCTATGCAGGCGTTAAAAAACTTTCTGACCTTGATAACCTCAAAGCTAAAGGCTATATCTATGAAGCCGAAACTCTTGAAGATTTAGCAAAACAGGCTGGAATTGACCCCGACGGTCTCAAAACTACCGTAGCGCGTTACAATGAGCTTGTTAAGTCCGGCAAGGATACGGATTTTGAAAAAGACGAAATGGAATTAACAATCGGTGTTGCCCCGTTCTATTGCGTGCCTCTTTCGCCTACACTTCATCACACAATGGGCGGACTTAAAATTAACACCGAAGCTCAAGTCTTAAAAGATGACGGTAGCGTTATACCCGGCTTATATGCGGCTGGAGAAGTTACAGGCGGTATTCATGGCTCAAATAGAGTCGGCGGAAATGCTTTAACTGACGGTGTTGTCTTTGGAAGAATCGCAGGCAAAAACGCAGCCGAAGGAAAATAAAATTAAAGAAAAATTTAATCCCCCTGTTGTAACGGCAGAGGGATTTGTATTATGGTGATGTTCTTACTATATCATAGTTTTTCCTCAACTGGATAACAGCCAATGTAGCGGATAGTAAAGGGTAAAATCAATATTCTTATTCCTCCACTTTTGTTATAATGTCCGTGCCTATTATTTTAATCATGAAAGAAGGATTTTTTCATGGTGACGTTGATGGAGATATTTATAGCCGTATTGCTTGGAATTATTATACTGTTGCTTGCTCTGCTATTGCGCCGTAAAGATTCTGAAGCTCAAAGAAACTTGAATAACGTTATTTTAGAACAAATAGAGCGTTTGCAGGAAACTTTAGGGACGCGTATTGACGTTGATTCTTTTAATAATTTCAGAGAAGGAATCGGCACAAGATTTAATAATGTCGATAAAGTCATCACTGACATAAAAGATGAAACACTTAAGGACAAAAACTCGCAGCTTTATGAGAAGCTTGGCGAGCTTAGAGGTATGTCAGAAAAAATCTCAGATGAAATTGCTCAGTTGAACGGAATATTCAATAATGATAGAGTTAGAGGAAGATGGGGAGAAGTTGAACTCGAAAGCATTATCGCAGACGTTTTGCCCAGAAATACCCAATATGCTGTACAAGTAGCGGTAGAGCAAGGAGCAGATGAGCGGGTCGATGTTGCTGTAAAAATTCCGAATAAAGAGAAGCTTAACGAAATAATATATCTTCCGATTGACTCATACTTCCCGCTCGTTGATTATCAGAACCTCATACGAGCTTCAATAACGGGCATTCAGGAAGAAATCAATCAGCGCGAGAGAGAATTAGGAAACAGTATTATAGCTAAATCTCGATCTATTCAAGAGAGATATATAAGACCGCCTAAGACAACAGATTTTGCAATTATGTTTCTGCCGTCAGAGGCACTGTATGCTGAAGTATTGCGTATACTTGGACTCGCTGAAAGATGTCAAAGGGAGTATCACGTAACCATTGCTGGTCCTACGACAATAACAGCTATTCTTAACGCTTTTAGGATGGTCTTTCTTAATTTCGACATCTACAGACAAACCAACGAAATAATGAACGTGTTTAGAGAAATACAACACAATTACGCTGCTATAGATCAATACATCGATAAAACCATAGGGCGCGTTAGAAAAACTCTAAACAATATTGAACAAATCAGGAATTATAACAACAATATTTACAATAGATTGTCAAATATTGTCGGGACGAAGCGTCATTAGACAATTTATTCCTCGCTTTTATTCAATTCGTCTAAAATTTTTCGCGCTAATTTTGCCCCTATGCCCGGAACTTTCTCTAATTCTTCAGGAGGCAGTGCTGCAATTTTGCTTGTTGAACCAAATTTCAAAACTAACTCAACAGCTTTTTTCTTTCCAACGCCGTTAATACTAAAAAGTTTTGAGTCTCTCACGTGCTTATTGCGGGCGTGCCTGTGGGTGGTTATAGCATAACGGTGAACTTCATCGCGCAATCTTTGAAATAACTGCAAAACAGGGTCGCTTCGTTCGAGTCTTAAAGGTTCGTTAGGCTTGCCGGGCAAAAAAATTAATTCTTCACGTTCAGCCAATGCGATTAATGGCAACTCAAAATTTAATTCTTTCAAAGCTCGCTCGGCGTATTCAAGCTGTATCGGCCCGCCGTCGATTAAAGCTAACTGAGGTGCAGGCTCTGAATTATCTATAACATGAGCGTAACGGCGTTTGACTGTTTCATAAATAGATTGAAAGTCGTTAATCTCGCCGTCATCAATCGAACGAATCTTAAATTTCCTGTATAAATTCGGGCTTGGCCTTCCTTGTTCAAAGACTACGCAACAGCCGTAAGTGTCGTGGCCGTGAGTATGTGAAATGTCGAAAGCGTCGATTCGCCATGCAAGAGTTTTCAGTCCCAAAAGTTCTTGAATTTGATTTAAGACCTTCCAGGTTTCGGAGTCTAAATCTTCCTGCAAAGCTGAAGAAATTTTCTGCCTCGATAATCTCCAAATCGCCCTGATAGTGTCTCGAAAACGAGCAGCTTTTTCAAATTCTAAATTTTTTGCAGCGGCGTCCATTCGTTTGTGCAGTCTTTCAACCAATTCTGCGGACTTACCTTCAAATAATAAAATTAAATCTGCTACACGTTCACGATATTCTTCTTTTGAGCACAGAGCAGCACAAGCTCCCATCGAATGTCCAAGATTATATTCAACACAAGGCCTTTTATTCTCTTCGGGAGTGATTTTCGCATGGCAAACTCGCAGCGGGAAATATCTTTCAGAAAGCCTCATTAAATTTCTGATATTTCCGGCGTCAACAAAAGGTCCTAAATAAACTGCTCCATCGTTTCGTTTATGCCGCGTTATCTCAAGTCTTGGGAAATCTTCAACAGTTACTTTTATATATGGGTATTTGTCGCCCATCTTTAGCTCAATATTAAAGAAAGGCGAGTAACGGCGGATTAGTCTTGCTTCAACTACTAAGGCTTCTGCTTCAGTCTCTGTCCTAATTGTTGAAATATCTTCGATTAGAGAAACTAATTTATTCAGGCGCGACGACAAATGCGGATGCCGGAAATAACTTGACACTCTGCGTTTCAGTTTTTTTGCTTTGCCAACATAAATAATTTTCCCTTCAGCGTCCCTCATTAGATAAACGCCAGGACGTTCAGGAAGAGTTTTCAATATTGCTTTTATTTTTTCTTTCATTCGCTCACATAACAGATAATGCCTTCTGGTAAAACATAAAGAACGGTTCCTTCAGCAGTGTCTCCGATCTTATCATAAAGACGTCCAGCACTATAACTCTCTCCGAGGACAGTATAAGGACTGTTGGCTACGTAACCGACAAGGCCAAGACCTTCTAATTCGACGCGTATAGCCTCTTTTATTCATTGTCAAATTCCTTAACGAGCTTTACTTTCATGTCTGGCTCAAAAAAAACGCTGTCCGTAATAATATTTAGTACCCGTAATAGTAAAAAAAATTTTGTTCATTACAGATTGCTCCTTTATTTATTATTATTAATTAAAATTCCTGCTAATGCCTCATCAATATGAGAGACGCGCATAACTTTTATTCCCGAAAATTTAATTTGTTCCCGAGAGCTTACAACAGCCGAGTGAAATCCCAAGCGTGCAGCTTCTTTTAATCGCATGTCTATACGAGTAACAGGGCGAATCTCTCCTGCAAGTCCGACTTCTCCGAGCCAGCATGTTCCAGGCTGCAAAGCTATATTTTTCAGAGCTGAAGCTATTGCTGCGCAAGCTGCCAAATCCGCAGAAGGGTCTTGTAAACTCAAACCGCCAGCGACGTTGATATATAAATCGTGACTATTTGTCGAAATACTGCAACGTCTGTCTATAACAGCTGTTAAAAGCTGAAAGCGATTTAATTCTATACCCCTTGACGTTCGTCTTGGATATGGGAAAACTGTTCGAGCCGCTAAAGTTTGAATTTCAGCAGCAAGAGGTGTGTTACCTTCGAGAGCGATCGTCATGGCCACACCGGCAACTGCACTGTCGTCCCTGTTCCAATACAGGCCGCTCTTATCAGTAACGGGGATCAAACCGTCCTCGCGCATTTCAAAAACTCCAAGCTCATCGGTACTTCCGTAGCGGTTCTTAACAGCTCTTAACATCCTATAAGCCGAATAACCTTCGCCCGAAAAATTTAAGACAGTATCAACCATGTGTTCAAGCATCATAGGGCCTGCGATTTTGCCTTCTTTTGTGATATGCCCGATCATCACAGCTGGAATTTTTTTCTCGCGTGCTACGTCAATAACTCTTTGAGCTACGGCTCTGACTTGCGTAATCGTTCCTACCCAGCCTGAATTATTTTCAGCCGACATTGCCTGAACACTGTCTAAAACGAAAAATGCGAACTTTTCATTATCTAAATTGCTAAGAGCGTCTTCAAGTTCTGAACCTGAATAATCTAAGTGAATCTTGTATGGACCTTTCTAACAGACAATCTATGACAAGACATGTGAGGTGTGTAGTGTCTGTGGCA
>JAFVEW010000345.1 GCA_017475805.1 Synergistaceae bacterium
TCGGCGGAACTACGACCAACATCGGAGTTATCAAAAACGGCAGGCCGGGCGTAGATTACGCGCAGATAGGCGGACATGACACCTACATAAGCTCGCTTGACGTTAGGATTTTGGGCTGTGCAGGCGGCTCAATGGTGAGAATTAATGATAAAGAAGTCGTTGATGTCGGCCCTCGAAGCGCACATATTGCCGGCTGTGAATATGCTTGCTTCACACCTGAAGAAGAAATCCAAGATCCTCAAATCGAGCTCATCAGCCCTAAACCCGGAGACCCGAATGATTATGTTGTCATTCGTTTGAAGAGCGGCAAGAAAATTTGTTTTACTAACACAGACGCGGCGAACGTCTTAGGCTTGATTGACGAAAAATATTTTGCTCATGGAAACGCCAACGCGGCACGAAAAGCAATGCAGCCTGTAGCAGATAAGCTCGGAATTACTGTCGAAGAACTTGCTACTCAGATTCTCGAAAAAGATTATGAAAAAGTCAGTGCCTGTATCAATGCTCTTGCCGATAAATATCAATTAGACCAAGAGAGCATGAAACTCGTAGGCTGCGGCGGCGGTGCTGCTTCACTCGTTCCGTATTGCGCGAACAAAATGGGACTTCAGTACAGCATACCTGAAAACGCGGAAGTAATTTCTTCAATCGGCGTCGCCTTGTCAATGGTGCGTGATGTTGTCGAGCGTGTTATCCCTAATCCGACTCAGGACGATATACGGGAACTCAAAAAAGAAGCTATTGATGCCGCTGTGAGTTCTGGAGCATCGCCGGACACTGTTGAAGTTCACATTGAAATTGATAGTCAAACTGGAAAAGTTACGGCTATAGCTACGGGCTCTACGGAAGTCAAGACTACGGATTTATTGAAGGAATGCGACGAAGCCGAAGCTGAACAATTAGCCCGTGAAGATTTCGGAAGCAAAGTCAGCAATATTCATTTAGCCGCTAAAACTGAAAAATTCTATGTCTATCAGGGCGATAGAGACGAAAAGCACCCGGTGCGAATTGTTGATAAAAAGGGTTTTATCCGCGTTCAGTGTTCACAGGCTGAAGTCGTCAAATGCAAAGTCAGCGAATATCTTGATGAAGTCCGCAGACTTTGGGAAGATACAGCGGTATTCAAGACCGACAGCATTTTACGCCCGGATTATTTCGTTTGCTTCGGACCGAGAGTAAGCGATTACAGCGCGGTTGATCTTGAACATCTTGAGCTGCTTATGGATTTAGACATCGGCGACCGTGATGCTGATGAAGAAATTATAGTTGTCGGCTCAATAACTGAAATATAGAAATTTATTCATGGATCAGGAATACATCGAGAAAAAATTTAAGGAATTAACGGACGGTCTTTTCGGGAAGCAGCGAGTAGTGCGCTATGAAAAACCGCATTGTGAGATTCGCCCGCTTGATTACATGTTGGAAAGGCTTGTGAAAATTCCGCCTCTTGAATGGCGTCATTATGCTTTTTCACGAGAACCATTAAATGGAAAATTCACGCCTTCACAACGTTTAGAGTGGGCGCGGAAATCTTTTGAATGCGGCAAAATTTATGCTCAAAAAATTATCTCGGAGTTCGGGACAAATGAGCCGGAAATAATTGCGAAAAAATTAGGGCTTGAAGTTTTTTATCCTCAATATCCTGAGAAAACAGACAGAGTTTTATTCGCAGATTTCGTGAAGCCCAATAAAATAAATATTTTCATGGACGCTGTGAGCAGAGCAGAAAAATTATTAGAGAAAAAATCCGTAAAAAATATTCTCACGGAAAAAATGAAACCTGAAAAAATAATTTTGTCTCATGAGATATTCCATTATCTTGAGGAAAAATATAAATCTGAAATTTTCACACGCACCGAGAAAATAAGGCTCTGGAGCATAGGACCTCTGCACAATGATTCTGAGATTTACGCACTCGGAGAAATTGCGGCGATGTCATTTGCTCAAGAACTTAATCAGCTTCCGTATTGCGCTTATGTTGTGGATGTATTTCTGGTCTATGATTATTCAGCAGAAGAAGCAAGCGGACTTTACGAAGAGATAATGACGCTTGCAGGACTTGAACCTTAGAATCAAGTAGGAATTAGGAGTGAGGAGTTAGGAAGTGAAAAAATAAAAAACTTTCATTCCTCACTGCAAAAAGGAGATGTTTTATTTCAATGTTAGTACCATTCGATAAACTTAAAGCTACAGCAAAAAAAGCCTTCCTAAATTTAGGACTTACTGAAGAACAGGCTGAGACTTGCGCTCATATTCACGCTTCATCAAGTGCTGACGGCGTAGAAAGTCATGGAATGAACAGAATTCCGCGTTTTGCTGAATATGTCGGCAAAGGCTGGATAAATATAAAAGGTGCCCCCGAACTCGTAAAGGCAAAAGGCGCGGCAGAAAATTACGACGGCCATTTAGGTATCGGAATAACTAACGCTCTTTTTTGTTCTGAACGTGCGATGAAATTAGCAGAAGTTCACGGCATCGGACTTGTAGCTCTCAAGAATACTACTCACTGGATGCGCGGAGGTACTTACGCTTGGAAAATGGCTGAAGCAGGCTATATCGGAATCAGCTGGATTAACACTGAAAGCTGTATGCCGATGTGGGGAAGCGACGAAAAAAGTGTAGGCAATAACCCGTTTTGTATCGCAATTCCAAGAGAAGACGGTCAAATTGTCGTCGATATGGCCATGAGTCAATATGCTTATGGAAAATTAGGAGTCTATCGCTTGGCAGGGAAAAAATTACCTTATCCCGGCGGTTTTGATAAAGACGGAAATTTAACTGACGATCCCGGAAAAATCGAAGAATCCATGAGAATTTTACCGACCGGCTACTGGAAAGGAACGAGTTTAGCTATAGCTCTTGACTTGGCGGCGGCTGCAATTTCAAACGGGCTTTGCGGCACTGACATGGACGCGAATAATAATGGAAGCTGCACGGGCTGTTCTCAGATTTTTATCGCAATAGACCCTTACATGTTCGGCGATAAAGACGAGATTCAAGCAATGTTGAACAGACGCGTCAAAAATGCAGACAGCGCACACCCGATTGACCCTGCTCACCCTGTTAAATGTCCCGGAGA
>JAFVEW010000346.1 GCA_017475805.1 Synergistaceae bacterium
AAAAATTAAAAATAAAAATCTTCGCGGCTTTGCTTTTAACATTAGCTTTCTGTTCGGCGGCCTTTGCTGTCCCGTCGGTTACGATGTTGTCAACGAAAACTTGCCCTGCGTGCGTTCAGATGTCAAAAGTCCTGAAACAGATCGATGCGACTTATAAAGGCAAAATCACTACGGCGCATATTTATCTCGAAAATAACCCGGATATTGCGAAAAAATATAATGTCCGTTATGTTCCGACTTTGATTTTCAGGGACGCTAATGGCAAGGAATTTGCTCAGGAAGTCGGCTATAGATCTCTAAGCGATGTTATCGAAATTTTCGCTAAGAACGGCATAAATATCTGATTTCAGGAGTGTGAAAAAATTTTGAGCAATGAATTTGACTTAGAAAATGAAGTTTTAGAAATAAGAAAATATCCTGATCCTGTTTTGAAAAAAATATCGCAGCCTGTTGAAATCTTTGATGAGAAACTTGAAAAATTCGTGAAAATTTTATTTGCGTCAATGCACGTTCACGACGGTGTAGGTCTTGCCGCGCCGCAGGTCGGAGTTTTGAAAAAGATTGCTGTTGTCGAATACGAAGGAAAAAGTTACGTCTTAATAAATCCTAAAGTCATTGATCAAAAAGGAACTCAAGAAAGCGAGGAAGGCTGTTTGAGTTTTCCGGGAATTTATGCGAATGTCCTGCGGCCTCAGTGGGTAAAAATCGAAGCTCAAAATGAAAAAGGCGAAACTCAGATTTTAGAAGGCGAAGGCTACGTAGCTCGGGCATTTCTTCACGAGATGGATCATTTAAGCGGAAAATTATTTATAGATTATCTTTCAAATCTTAAACGCAACGCAATCAAGAAAAAAATTTCTAAAAATACAAGCGGACACTTTTAGAAAAAATTATGAATTATGAATTTAATTAAAAAAAATATTTGGCTCATCGGCACAGGAAATTTTGCGGCTTTATGTCTCGAAAATTTACTTAATAACGGCTTAGAATTTTCAAAAATCATCACGGGCTTTCCGACACGTTCAGGACGAAACGGCAAAGAAAATCCCTCAGCAGTCGAGTTAAAAGCTAATTCTCTCGGTCTTAGCGTTGAAAGAACAGGAAAGTTGAATGACAACGAGAATTTAATTTCAGAAATTGAAAATAACGCGCCTGATTTAATTTTCGTTATTGACTTCGGCCAAATTATAAAAGAGCCGTTTTTATCAGCTCCTGAATATGGCTGCTTGAATATCCACCCGTCTTTATTGCCTGAATATCGCGGTGCTGCACCCATTCAAAGAGCTTTACTCGACGGAAAAGATTATACAGGCGTTAGCGTTTTTCAGCTTGTTAAGGCTATGGACGCAGGCGGAATTTTAGCTCAGGAAAAATTTTTAATTCCCGAAGATTTCAACGCTTCTGATTTATATATCGAACTTTCAAAAATCGGCTGTAAAATCGCGTCTGAAGCTATTTCAAAAATCCCTGAATTTAATTTAATTCCGCAAGATAATTCACTCGCAACTTTTGCAGATAAATTAAATAAAAAAGATTTTGAAATTTCGTTTTCGATGCCTGCGAAAAATTTTTGCAATTCAGTCCGTGCCTTAGATATGTCAGGCGGAGCTTTTATTACGGTAAAAAATAAACGTGTGAAAATTTGGCGTGCTAAATTTCATGACGAAAAGTCAAATAATCCTGGCTTTGTCATAAATTGCGAAAAAAATCCTGTTATTTCGTGCGAAGATTTTCGCGTTGAATTAATCGAGGTTCAAAGCGAAGGCAAGAAAAGAACTTCAGGCGAGGAATGGTCAAGGGGTTTGCGTCTTAAAAAGGGCGAAATTTTATGAAGATTTTATGAAAGTTTGAATTTCTGCGTTATAATTACTCAAAATAAATATTTATTTCACAGATTAAAAGGTGCAGGTGTTTTTATGCCGGATATAACAGAATTTGATATTCATGACGCCAGCGGCATTGAAGAAATTTGCGTTGAAGAAAAAAGAATTTTCGACGGAAAAATATTAAATCTTCGATGTGATCATGTTCGCACGCCTTCAGGACGAATAGCTTCCCGTGAGGTCGTTGAACATAAATCGGCCGTAGGAATGTTAGCAGTTACAGATAGAAAAAGCGTTTTGCTTGTTCGCCAATATCGTTATGCTGTTCACGAGGTAACTCTTGAGGTTTGCGCAGGTTTAGTCGAAAAAGGCGAAGATCCTTTTCAGGCTGCCGAGCGCGAAATGCAGGAAGAATTAGGCGTTAAGGCTAAAAATCTTCATAAAATCGGCGACTTTTACGCTTCTCCGGGATTTTGCACGGAATTATTTACTTTATTCGCAGCTGACGGACTTGAAGCCTCATCGTTGCCTCAAGATGAAGATGAAAATGTTTCGGTTGTTGAGCTTCCATTTGACGAAATCCCGAACATGATTAAAAACGGAAAGATAAGAGACTCGAAGACTTTTGCAGCTCTTTCGTGGCTTATGGCAGAAAAGCAAATAGGAGTTAGGAAGTAGGAGGTAGGAGACGAAAAAAAATTTTTTGTTTTTTGTTAGTCGTTTACTTCCTAATTCCTCATTCCTAATTCCTAATTAATTTTTAAGAGGAGTGTTATTTTAAGCATGTTAAAAAACTTTAGAATTACCGGAAAGCTCGCGATAGGTTTTGGCATAGTGCTTGCACTTTTCGGTGTAGCAGTCTTTTTAAGCTGGACAAGCCTTTCGTCCGTTCAGGGAGATATTGATTTTCTTCAAGATGTTGCAAAACAAATGGAACTGGCAGTCGGACTTAACGACACAGTAAGCTGGATTCGCGCCGGTATTCGCGATTTACGTTTCACCGAGGGCGATGAAGAAATGAATAAACTGCTAGGATATGTCAATGAACTTCGTTCCGGCATTGAAAACGGAAAATGAATGTACGCAGCACAACCGAAATTAGTAAGTCTTGCTAGTCTTCCGGAAATGGAAAATATTTTGCGTGCAAGTTCTGCAACTCTTGACAGAACTATTTCAATGATAAAAACTAAACGTACCGCTTCAGATATTCTGAGCAAAGAAATTTACAATATGATAGATCTTCTCGACAGGGTCATTGATATGCAGTATAAAATCACGATTCAAAATATGAAAACAAATCTCGAAGGTCATGATTATGAAACTGATATTAACAGAATAAGAGCGGTTGAAAATCTTCAAATGGAATTTGCCGTAACTGCCAGAAATTATGCTGTTGCTATGTGGAGAAGAGACGGCAAAGCTATGGCAAATATTGTAAACGAACTCTCAGCCGGTGAACAAGCCTTTAATAAATTCTATGAAAATACGACTTACAAAGAAGTTAAAGACATTATGGCCGCCGGACGTTCTAGTTTTACTACACTAAAAAATAGCTATAATGATGTCCTCAGTTCATTCAATCAGACTGACCCGGCATTTGAGCAATTACTGAAAGACGGTCTCGACCTAGTCAATATATCAGATAAGCTTATTCAAGCCTGTATCAATAGAACTAATGTACTTACCCAAGAAAGCTATGAAGCTATCGGAAGTTCAATTCAGTTGATGATCGCTCTTGCTATTGTTGCAGTCATTGTTGGTCTTGGAATTGCTTTCTTCATTGCTAAATCAATTTCTAAACCGCTCGGAAGAGTTGTTGAACTTTGCGGAAATGCAAGCCGCGGCGATATGTCAATTATCCGTGATGACTTCCATTATGACGGCAAAGACGAACTCGGCGATCTCGGCGATGCTCTTTCAGAAATGTTCGCTTCACTCAGCACAGCTATCGGCGATATTCGCGGACTTGCAATCGAAAGCCACGAAAAATCCGAGTCAATGAAAGAAGACGCAGGCAAAAACCTTGATTACGCTAACAATGTCCGCTCAAGCGTTGCAAACGTCGTTAAATTAATGGAAAGCAACTCATCATCATTGCAGGAAAGTAACGCCGGAACTGAAGAAATGTCCGCAGCTTCAATGACAAGCGCACAGGCCGCAACAGACTGCGCCGAGTTCATTTCTAACATGACTTCAGTAACAAATAAGGCAGTCGATACGGTCAAAGAAGCTATCGCAAATATCGTTGTTCTTCAGAAAAAGACAAAAGAAAGCGGAATTAAACTTCAGGAGCTTGTCGAGAACTCAAATAAGATCAGCGAATTTATCGGAGACATTACCTCAATCGCCGACCAGACGAACTTATTAGCACTCAACGCCGCTATCGAGGCCGCAAGAGCAGGAGAAGCAGGACGCGGATTTGCAGTTGTTGCTGAAAGTGTAAGAAAACTTGCTGAAGAATCCAGCAGAGCCGCAGAGAACGTCAGAGGCTTAATCGAAACGTTACAGACAAGCGTCAGAGAAACAAAGACATCAAGCGATGAGACAGCGGTTCTTCTTGACGAGACTACAGAAAAAGCTAACGGAGCGCAGGATTCGCTTACTGAAGCAATCGGACAGATTGACAAAGCTAACGACAGAATTCAGAACATCGCCGCAGTTGCTGAAGAGCAGGCAGCCTCAAGCCGTGAAATCGCCGCAGGCATCGATAACGTAACGAAAGCAACGACAGAAATTCTTGACCATCTTGAAAGTATCAAGAATGACATGGACGAGACAGCCACTATCGCAGATAGAGCCGCTCAGATTTCATTAGAGCAGACAGGACTTGTCGAGAGCATTACGGAAGCACTTTCACAGTTCAAGATTGAACACGAAGGCGCAACAAAAACAGCTCGCAAGGCGTCAAAGCCAAAACCTGCAGCTAAAGCCTTACCGGCGAAAACAGCACCTGCTGCAAAAAAATAAATATTGTAGTAAAGTAGTAAAGTAATTTAATTCACTTTAATTCATTCTTTAGAAAGTTTTTTTTGAATATACAGGCAGGACTTCAAAATCCTGTCTGTTTTTTATAATTTATTATTTGAAGAATAAAAATTTTTATTGTATAGTACGAAAATCATACTAAGATTAAAAATTTTAGAAATTTTAGAAATTTTAGGAGGTTTATTAATGAGCAGCATTTATGATTATTCTGTTTTCAGCACGAAGGGCGAAGAAGTTTCGCTTTCTAAGTTCAAAGGTAAGGTTCTCGTCATCGTCAACACGGCAACAGGCTGCGGCTTCACTCCTCAATACGAACAACTTGAAGGCATGTATAAAAAATACCACGATAAAGGACTTGAGATTATCGACGTTCCTTGCAATCAGTTTGGCGCACAGGCACCCGGAACAGACGAAGAAATCCATCAGTTCTGCTCTCTTCACTACAATACGACTTATGAGCAATTCAAAAAATCCGACGTCAACGGCTCGAACGAATTAAAACTCTTTGGCTATCTCAAAAGTCAAAAAGGCTTTGAAGGCTTTGACGCTGACAATAAACTCACGCCTATTCTTAATGATATGCTCGGCAAAGCTGATCCTGATTTTGCGAAGAAGCCCGACATCAAATGGAATTTCACAAAATTCATCGTTGACCGCGACGGAAATGTTGTAAAACGCTTTGAGCCTACAACAGATATGTCAAAAGTCGAAGAATGCGCGGCATCGTTGCTATAATTATTAATTAATTTAATTTTAATTAATATTAATTTAAGGAGAGAAAAAATTATGGCAATAAAAGTCATCACAAACAGCGACACTACAGAACTTGACGCGGCGAAAATCGCTCTGCTTGACGTTTGGGCTACATGGTGCGGACCTTGCAAAGCTATTGCGCCTGTAGTCGAGGAACTTTCAGAAGAATTAGCCGGACAGCTTGAATTTTTTAAGGCCGATGCTGACGAAAATCCTGATCTCACGAAAAAGCTCCGCGTTATGAGCATTCCTAATCTTGTTCTCTTCAAAGAAGGCAAAGTAGCGGCAAGACATGTCGGTTTCACTGACGCTGAAGAATTAAGAGCGTGGCTTAAATCTAATATTAATTAATACATGTTATAATTTCAGCGTAACAAAATTTTTTAATCAAGGGGGATTATAAACATGGCGAACAAGTACGCAGGCACACAGACCGAGAAAAATTTGCAGGCGGCTTTTGCAGGAGAGTCGCAGGCTCGCAACAAGTACACTTATTTTGCTTCAAAGGCCAAGAAAGAAGGCTACGAACAGATCGCGGCTTTATTCTTAAAGACAGCTGACAACGAGAAAGAACACGCAAAAATGTGGTTCAAAGAGCTTGAAGGCATCGGCGACACTGCAGCAAATCTCAAAGCAGCAGCTGACGGTGAAAACTACGAATGGACCGACATGTACGAAGGTTTTGCTAAGACAGCCGAAGAAGAAGGCTTCAAAGCATTAGCGGTTAAATTTAGACTTGTCGCGGCAATCGAAAAGCATCACGAGGAACGTTATCGTGCGTTATTAAAGAACGTTGAGGCTAAAGAAGTTTTCGCAAAGAGCGAAGTCAAAGTTTGGGAATGCAGAAACTGCGGCCATATCGTCGTTGGAACGAAAGCTCCTGAAATTTGCCCGACATGCGCTCATCCGCAGGCATATTTTGAAGTCAACGCAGAAAATTATTGATCGAAAAAGAAAGTTTTTGATTAAAACCTTTATCCCTTGTCGTTTAAGACAGGGGATTTTTATGTTTTAATTTTTCTTACAGTCTTCCGATTCGACAAGGATGTCTGCACTCGCTGCAATTATGTTCACAGTGCCTTGTATTCTTGATATATTTCAATGCAAAAAAAACTCCGACTAAAATCAAAGCTCCGAATATAAAGTCGAATATCGTCATTTTTAATTTTTATTTTAATTTTTTTCGTCAAGCTTAGTTAAAATATTTTTTAGCTTGCCATTAACAGTGTCAAGAGCATAGGCAAGCCTAACGCATGTTAGCATTAAAATATCCTCTTGGCTCGCTCCTTTGACGATTTCGCCGCAAGCGTCGTCGATCAAGCTCTTAATTCTGTCAAGCTCGCCATTTTCGATAGGAGTATTGAGAGTGTAGGAGTTTTTGCCTATCGTTAAATAAACATCGCGTGAAGTTCTCATGTTTTTAATTCCTCATCAATAAAATTCGCTCTAACTTTGCGATACGATCTGCGGCTGCGTTGTGCGAAATAATACTTTCCTGAAAACCGCGGACAAAAGCCTTATTATTTTCTAAATTTCCGTCTAAGCGCATTGAAAGTTCATGCTTCAGAGTGTCACGTTCGGCCAGTAACTGTTCAACCCGTTTCGAGATAGTGTCGGCGAAGTATTCAGCGTCATTCAAACTTAAATCCATCCTAAAAATCACTCCTCATTAAGTCGCAATATTTTAGCAGAGAGTTAAAAAAGTCTTAATTGCTCTAAGTTAATTTCTTTGCCCAAGCTCTGACGGCGGCGGCTGAATGTCTTTCGAGTTCCCAAAGCCTTTTTACATGATCATTAGCCGATGAGGGAAAATGCGTTTTCATAGCTCCAAGCAGCGGAACTAAAACTCTTGGATCGTTACTCTCAAGCAGTTTTCTAATTACGCTCGTGTTCATAGCTTTGCCTGTAGGCCATCGTCTTAAAACCACAGCTACATCGTCCGGCCTAACGTGAAGCAAAAAATTTTCCATGACGTCCGCGTCCGTGCCTATAAGCGCGATGATTAATCCAGTAGGGAATTTTTGGGCATAATTAGACGCGTCGATGGCTATCAATTTTCTTGTCGTATCATCGAATGGAAGCGAGCCGATAATCCCAGCTAATTCATCGTCAATTTCGGAGCGTTTAAGAAAGTCGACTAGAGCTATGCGAAATTCAACACGGTTTGCGATCGCGCCTGCATTTTTTAAGGCGATGCCAGCAACCTTTGGATTTTCAGATTTCAGACGTAGGGTTACAGCTTCCATGTCTAAATCGCCTTCGCTGATTTTGCTTGAGTTAAAAGATTTTAATTCCTCTTCATATTTGTCTAGTATAGAGTCTATTACTTTGTCATCAGCACGGCGTTTTTTTTCAGCACTGTAATAGTCATAAATATCGCGTTTTAACTTTGGCTTATCGAGCGGAATTTTTTTCATAAAAATTTCAAGCTCGATAAGATCTTCGGGCTTAATATTTTTTAGAGCCGTATAAGCACTCGTAACCTGCTTAAATTTGTGATCGCTATTAGAGCCTGAAACGTCGGGATGAAGCTCATGCGCCAATTTTCTGAACGCCGAGTGAATATCATCAATCGTCGCCCCCGCCTCTAGGCCAAGTATCTTTAAGTTTGATAAAATTTCTGTATTTTCCATAAGCATATTATAAGGGCAAGGAGGAATTTTTTATGGACGAAATTTTTATAAGAAAAGCAAATCTTTCACCTACGAAACAATTTATATCAGGAATTTTAGCTGGAGCTTATATAGCCTTTGGAGCGCAGGCCGCGAATATCGTAGGGTCTTATATGCCTAACCCCGGACTTGTAGCGGGTTTAATTTTCCCTACAGGATTAATTTTAGTTGTCTTAGCCGGAGCGGAGTTATTCACGGGTAATTGCTTAATGATAATGACGTTGCTCCGAAAAAAAATAACGCCCTCGAAGCTTTTACGGAGTTGGTTCGTAGTTTATGCAGGAAATTTAGCCGGAGGAGTTTTAATAGCTTGGCTTTTATCAGGGCAATTAAGTCCAGCCGTCCGTGAATATACGATAAAAGTAGCTATGAATAAATCGTCGCTATCATTCGTAGATGCTTTTATTCGCGGTCTGCTTTGTAACTGGCTTGTATGTCTTGCCGTTTTCATGTCATTCAAGGCCGACAGCACAATCGGAACAGTCGCTGTTTTATTTTTTCCTGTATGGCTTTTTATAGCTTCAGGTTTTGAACACAGCGTTGCGAACATGTATTACATTCCTGCAGGAATTTTTGCAGAGGGCGCGACCCTTAGCGGCTTAATAAATAATTTGCTTCCCGTTACACTTGGGAATATCGTAGGCGGTGCAGGTTTTGTAGGAATTTTATATTCGTTCTTAACTCCATCTCAACCAAGCTGACGAAGTGAGTAAGATTAATTTTTTATAATTAATATTTGACTTTCAAAAAAATCCTGATAGAATTATGGCCGTTCGTCAATGTGGGCGGTTAGTTCAGAGGTAGAACGCTTCCTTGACACGGAAGAGGTCAGAAGTTCGATTCTTCTATCGCCCACCATGTGTTGTTCTTGTCAGTATTTATCGCTGTTTATCCATGTTTTTGGTTGCACTTTTCCCCAGAAGTATGGGGAAAGGTTGGTGTCTTTTTTCCATACCCTGACGCATAAAGGGGGGACTGTTGCTGTGTTAAGCGAGGTTCAAATTAAAAATTCTAAACCTAAAGACAAAAAATATTTATTAAATGATAGCAAAGGGCTTTATATTCGAGTCGACCCGTCAGGGCGTAAGTATTGGCTAATGCGTTTCAAAGAGTGCGGGAAATCTCATGAAATCTCGCTCTGCGTTTATACCGAAGTGTCGCTGAAAGACGCGAGAAAAACGCGCGATGAATTTCAAAATCGGCGCAAGAATGGAGAATTAATCAGTTCACGGCCTGATAAAAGTCCTATGAATTTTCAGGAGGCAGCTACTCAATGCTTCAAAATTCGCATGAAAGACAAAGCCGCAAGTTATATAGAAGTAACTCAACAAAAATTTAACAGGTATATTCTGCCCGCTATCGGAAACTTGAAATTAAGCGACATAAAATCGCTCGTTATTCTCAAGTTATGCCGCAAAATAGAAATAAAAGAGTTTTTTGAAACTGCTCACAGTGGCGAAGCTTAATCGGTCAAGTATTTCGTTTTTCTATAGCTTCCGGCTGGTGTGAGAACGACCCTACTATAGCTCTTAAGGGTGTGCTTTAACCTCGCGGCGAGCAAAGCACTACGCCACACTTACAGATCCCGCTGAAATAGGCTTCCTTATGCGCTCAATCAAGGCTTATCCGTTCGACCTCATGAGGGTTGCAATGCTATAGTTAAAGCACTTGAAAAATGCTAATAATTACTTCATCGAGATTTTGTGAAAATTTTATCAAATTGCATATCTTTTTCTTTAGCCAATGCCAAAAATTTTCTATTGGATTCAATTCAGGACTATAAGGCGGTAAAAAAATTATTCTGACACTGTATTGTTTCGCCAGTTCATAAAGATGCTTC
>JAFVEW010000034.1 GCA_017475805.1 Synergistaceae bacterium
AGGCGCGGAATTAATTTTATTTTACTCTGCGGCTTTTACCGGCGGCATGAGCGACCCGACTTATATAGCCTACGGCATAGGCGCGGGAATTTTAGTTCTTGTTGCTGTATGGATAGCGTTTAGATATTTCAGCGTCAAATTACCTTTGCGGGCGTTTTTCATGTTCACGAGTATTTTATTATTTTTGATGTGCATTTCGTTCATGGGTAAAGGCGTTGTCGAACTCACTGAAGCCGACGTTATCACAGGCCGCACGGTTATTCCGGCTATGAACGGCTTTTCGATTGAAATTCTGAGCATTTACGACAGAGCAGAGACTTTAATTCCGCAGATAATGCTCGTAATCGCGGCTTTATGGATAATGCTCCCGCATATGTTCAGGAAAAAGAAAGATAAATAAAAAATTAGAAATAAATCGCCCCGCTTGCAACAGGGCATTTATTAAATAAAAAAATATTATTCGGAGGTTATTTTACTATGAAAAAATTAGTTTTGTCAGCAATGATTTTAGCTCTTGCGGCAAGCACAGCATTTGCAGTACCTGCACCCGTTTCAATGAAGCCCGGCGAGGCCGGATTTGAAGAAATCCCGATCGGCGAGACTCAGGTCGGCCCTTACAACGTAGCTGCAGTTTATTTCCAGGCTGTTGACATGTATCCTGCAGGAAAGAACCCTTCAAAAGAGGATTCAGACATGCACCTTGAGGCCGATATTCACCTTAAACCCGAAGCAGCAATCGCTTACGGTTTCGGCAACGGCGAAGATATTTGGCCTGCGTACCTTACAGTTAAGTATGAAATTGCAAAAATCGACGGCAAAGTTGTAATGGACGGATCATTCATGCCCATGAACGCTGATGACGGCCCTCACTACGGCGCAAATATTAAAAAAGGACTTCCTGTCGGACCCTATAAACTTCGTTTTATCATTGAGGCACCTACAGATTACTTGCTTCACACTGACGATGAGACAGGCGTTCCTGCAAAAGAAGACGCTAAAAACTTCTTCCAGACTCACACTGTAGAATTTGATTGGAATTACACAGGCGAGCAGCTTCAGAACGACTAATTTTAATTAGGAATTAGGGGTTAGGAGTGAGGAATGAAAATCCTTGCTCCTAATTATTGTTATTAAGGAGGAATGGAAAATTCTTAAATATCTTGTAGCTGTAACTGATCAATTAGCGGTTTTTGCTTTAATTTTGGGAATGATTTTCAGCTTCTCACATTCATTTGAATCGCGTAAACTTAAAAAAGCTGCTTTTATATTTTCTATTTTAGGAATAGCCGCTGCATGTGTGCTTTTCGGCCTTAGAGTTTACGATCCTAAGGGTACTAATTTATTTTTAATTGCATTAAACAGAAAATTAGCAGTAACTATTGCTGCGCTTGCCTTATTGACACTTATTTTTACGCTGCTTGCATGGCTTACAAAAAATAAAATTTTAAGGCTTTTTAATTTATTTTCGCTTGGAATTTTAGCTGCGGTTGTATTTTCTTATTTATTGCCGCCTGTTTTGCAGTATACCCGCGAATTTATTTATTTTGGTGAAGCTGGCATAAGTACTAACTCTATGTTGCGTGCATTGGGCTTCACGCTTGGAATTATAATTTGTTTGTTATTGACCTTAAGCGCGTATGAAGTTCACAAATCTTTGCGCAATTATAAAGAAAAATATTTCTTTTTATCAGCTTCGATTTTGATTTTTATATTTGAATACGGCGCGGCGGCTGTAACGGCTCTACAACGCTTAAAAATTCTTAAAACTTCGCAGGCGATTTTTAATATCTCCGTTTTTGACGTTATGATTTGGCGCGGAGCTAATCCAAACGCATTTTTATACGCGCAATTAATTTTAGCGTTGATAATGTTGGTATTTGTAATAAAAACTCATATAAAACCGTTAGGCGAGTTCGCTAATAGAGCCTTATTACGAAAAGAGAAAGCGAGATTAAGAGACTGCCGCCGGTGGTCATGGAGTTTATGTGTTTTTGGATTAATTGCAATTTTTATAGTTGTAGTTCTGCATTATTATGACACAAAGCCGCCCGCAGAAGTTCAGCCGGAGCCTTATGAAATCAATAACGGGATAATTTCAATAGAGCTTACAAAAGTTTCTGACGGACATTTACATAAATTTTCATATATTACGCCTAACAAATTTGATGTTAGATTTTTAGTAGTTAAAAAGCCTGCAGGGACGGCTTACGGCGTCGGGCTTGATGCTTGCGATATTTGCGGCATTGCAGGCTATTACGAACGCGGCGATGATGAGGTTATATGCAGACGCTGTGATGTTGTAATGAATAAAAACACTATAGGCTTCAAAGGCGGTTGTAATCCTGTTCCGTTTGAATATGAAATAAAAGACGGCAAAATTTTTATCGATGTTAAAGAATTAGAACAACACGAAACGAGGTTCAAATAAAAATTGTTTTGGCGAATGATATTCAAAACTCTCGCCCGTCAGAAAAGCAAAATGCTGATGATAGCTTTCACCGTGATTTTAGGCGTATCGCTCTCAACTGCAATGATGAACGTAATGTTAGGTGTAGGCGACAAAGTTAATAGAGAGCTTAAAGTTTACGGAGCAAATATCACGGTCAGGCATAAAGACGCAGCATTGATGAGCGATTTATACGGCTTGACAGAAGGGCTTGGAGTTAATGACAAATTTTTATATGAAGAAGATATTTTCAAATTAAAAACAATATTTTGGGGCTTTAATATTTTAGATTTCGTCCCGATGTTAGACGGCCACGCTATTTTAAGCATAAAAGGGAAGCCCGGAGTTATAGGCGACGTTTCTTTAATTGGTACATGGCCAGAAAAACATGCAACGCTTTCAACAGGCGAGGAACTCTCTACAGGACTAAAATCCTTGCGGACATGGTGGGACGTTACAGGCGAATGGCTCGGCGAAGATGATAATAACTCTGTGATGATTGGACATTTGTTAGCATCAAAAAATAAAATTCACGCAGGGGACGCTATAAGACTAAGCAACAACGGCGTTGTTAAAAATTATATCGTCAAAGGAATTTTCAACGATGGCGGCAATGCTGACGAAAAAATACTAATGACTTTGCCGGCAGTTCAAGAGTTAATGAATTTACCAGGTAAAATTTCAAGCATTGAAGTATCAGCTTTGACTACTCCCGATAATGATTTAGCAAGGAAAGCAGCGCAAGATCCTAAAAGTTTATCGCCTGACGAATATGAAACTTGGTATTGTACTGCTTACGTCAGCGCGATATGTCATCAAATTCAAGAAGTCATAAGGGACGGCGTCGCTAAACCTGTGCGTCAGGTTGCTGAATCCGAAGGAACAATCTTAAATAAAACAACTTTGTTAATGATTTTAATTACAATTTTAAGTTCAATAGGCTCGGCACTTGCGATTTCAAATTTAATTACAGCAAGCGTCATCGAATGAAGCCAAGAATTAGGATTACTAAAAGCTCTCGGCGCTTATAACTGGCAAATTGCATTATTAGTTTTGCTTGAAGTCATGATAACAGGGCTTGCAGGCGGTATTGTAGGATATTTCTTAGGCATAGGCTTTGCTCAGATAATAGGTCAGACTGTATTTGGCTCTTACATTGAAATTGCCCGCATGGTAATTTTGATTATAGCTGTGATTTTATTCTTTGTAACGCTGCTTGGAAGCGTTCCCGCAATTCGTTATTTAATGGCTTTGAAGCCTACGGAGGTTCTACATGGTAAATAAACAAAGGCATGGAAGCCGAAAGACTTTTTATTTGAAAATGGTGTCAGGCTCGCTAATCCGCCGCGCATCACGTTTAATAATTGCGGTCTTAGCTATTGCAATCGGTGCAACGATTTTATCAGGGCTTGTTACGATTTACTATGACATTCCCGAACAGTTAGGACGCGAATTTAGGTCTTACGGTGCTAATTTAATTGTATTACCGCGAGGCGAAGCTAAAATTACCCGCGAAATTCTTAGTAAATTGGAAAATTTAATCGGCTCAGATAAAATTGTAGGCATGGCTCCTTACCGCTATCAGACAGTAAAAATTAATGAACAGCCTTATATCGTAGCGGGAACTGATTTAGCTCAAGCTCAAAAAAATAGTCCTTTTTGGTATATCGAAGGCGAATGGAGTACTTCATCGAATAAAGATTTAGTCATGGTCGGCCACGAAATCGCAGAGACTTTGAATTTGAAACTCGGCGATACTTTCATGATTCAAGGCGTCAAATACGGCGAGCAGGCGCAGGCGTCAGGGCAAAATCTTTCAGCAGTCGAAAATCAACAACGAGATTTAGCGCGGCAAAATTTCCATAAAAATTTGAAGGTTTGCGGCATTGTATCAACAGGCGGAGCCGAAGAAGGATTTATTTTTGCTGATATAGACATGCTTGACGATTTAATCGGCGACACTTTCAGAGCTGATGTCATCGAATGCAGCGTTGTAGCAGACGCTAATGAACTTTCAAGTATTTCAACAAAAATTGAAAACGATATTTCAGAGCTTCAGCCGCGTGCTGTCCGGCGTTTAAAGCAGTCTCAAGATATAGTTTTAGGAAAATTACAGGCTTTAGTTTTGCTTGTTACTGTCGTTGTATTAATTATCACTATGATTTCAGTTTATACAACGATGATGGCGATGGTAGCTGAACGCAGGCGCGAAATTGCTTTGAAAAAGGCACTCGGAGCAGAAAACAAATTAGTAATGAGCGAGTTATTAGGCGAAGGCGTTTTATTAGGTGTTATCGGCGGTGCGCTTGGAGTTTTCTTAGGCTTTGAGTTCGCTTTACGAGTAAGTCTTAATGTCTTTGGACGCGGAATTAATTTCCAATGGCCTTTGATACCAATTACAATTTTTGTTTTTGTTGCAATAACCGTAGCTGCGTCAATTATTCCAGTTAGAAAGGTCATGGACATTCACCCAGCTTTAGTCCTGAAAGGAGAATAAAAATATAAAATGGCAAACAAAATTCTTGAGCTTAAAAATATATCAAAAATTTACGGCTCATTAAAAGCTCTTGCAGACATAAATTTAAGCGTCAACGCCGGCGATTGGCTCTCAATTATGGGGCCGTCGGGCTCAGGCAAAACTACAATGATTAATATAATAGGCTGTATGGATACGCCTTCGATAGGCAATGTGATTTTAGACGGCGTCGACATCAGCAAAGAAAATGCCGCGAGTTTAACAAGAATTAGGCGCGACAAAATTGGCTTAATCTTTCAGCAGTTTCATTTAATCAGCTATCTCACTGCAGTCGAGAACGTAATGGTAGCGCAATATTATCACAGTATGCCTGACGAAGAAGAAGCTATGGAAGCTCTCGAAAAAGTCGGATTAAAAGACCGCGCTCATCATTTATCAGCGCAATTATCAGGCGGTGAGCAGCAGCGAGTTTGTATAGCCCGCGCTTTGATTAACTCTCCGCAAATTTTACTTGGCGACGAACCTACAGGAAATTTGGACGAAGAAAACGAAGGCATCGTCGTTGATATTTTCAGGCGTCTGCATGATGAGGGAGTTACAATTATTATTGTTACTCACGACCCCGAAGTCGGCGACGTAGCTCAACGAAAAATTATCTTAGAGCATGGAAAAGTCATCGATGATATTGATCAGTCAGCAACTTTCGGGCAGGCGTTAAAATTAAAAGGTAAATAAGTATGCTAAAAAATTTCCGTTTAAGATTGTATCTCGAAACTACAGTCTTTAATTATTTTTTTGATGAGCGAAAAGGCCATGAAGATGTTGTGAAGCTCTTTGAAGCGATTAAAGCAGGAAAATTCAAAGGCTATACTTCGCAGTATGTTATTGATGAATTAAAAAGAGCTAACGAACCTAAAAAAACTAATATGCTCTCTTTGATTGAAGACTATGGAATAATTATTCTTGAGCCAAGCTCCGAAGCTGAAGACCTTGCAAGAGAATATATAAACTATGGCATCATACCTAACTCTCATTTTTATGACAGCGTACACGTAGCTACGGCGGCCGTAAATGACATCGAATTTATAGTGTCGTATAATTTTCATCACATTAATAGAAATAAAACCAAATTAAATATGTCATTGATAAACATGGCGCGTGGATATGACTTGGTTAATATTTGCACAGCGGAGGAGGTGTTAAAATATGCCGCAAACGTTAGTAGAAGCGATTAAACCGTCGTCATCTTTGGAATATATTGACGATGATGGAAACCTCTGTGAACTTGATCCGATTGAAGCTGAAGTTGATGCGATACGTCAGCAAATTTGGGAAGAAACAAAAAATATGACTTCCGATGAGCGTATTACTAATTTAATTCGCCGTACTGCTCCTATTATCAAGCAATACAATATGAAAGTCAGCACTCTTAAGCCCGTTGAACCCCGCAAACGTCAGCGTGATATATGGGACGATGATTAAATGAAAAAATTTTGTTTACTCTTGGCCGCAATAATTTTTATGTGTTTTATTGCAGCAGGGACTGTTTTTATATTAAATCTTTCTTATGATATTCAAAACGCTTCTGATAAGTTAGGCGCGGATATAATGATTGTTCCGGCTGGCTATGATCCTCGTATTGATAGTATTTTATTGTCGGGAAAGCCAAGCGCATCTTATTTGCCGGAAAATTCGCTTGAAATTATAAAGAATTTAGCGCGTGAAAAAATTTTAGGAATTGAAAAAATTTCGCCGCAGATTTTTATGGCGACCCTCCGGGCTTCGTGCTGTGCTTATCCTGTTCAGATTATGGGAATTGATTACGATTCAGATTTTATTATCAAGTCTTGGCTCGATAAAAACTTTGAACGCGGACTCAATGACGACGAAATAATTTTAGGTTTTCATAGCAAAGGCAATGTCGGCGACGAAATCATATTTTTCGACAAGCCTTTGAAAATCGTAGGAAAGCTCGAACGCACTGGAATGGGAATTGACTCTTCTGTCTTTACAAATCGATACACTATTATTGATCTTTCTAAGGCCGCTGATAAAATAAAGACGCAAAAATTAGCCGAGAATAATAATTTAATTTCTGTCATAATGTTAAAGCTCAAGGCGGGCGAGGACAGCCAAGCAACTGCGAAAGCGTTAAACCGCGAATTAAATTCTCAAGGAATGTACGCGCTATTTAGCAAAAAATTCGTGAGTAATATAAGCTCAACCCTCGTTATTACGGCGCATATAGTAAAATACTTTTCTGTAGTTTTATGGCTAACGGCCGCGATTATTATTACAGCGTTGTTATTTTCATTGAGAGCAGGCAAAAAAAAAGAAATTTTGAGGTGAAAAAATTTTATGATTACAGCAAGAATTGAAGACTATCTCGAGGAATTATTTTTACTCGAAAGCACCGGCAACAGCGTTACTGTTACGGAATTGGCAGAACGTTTGAAAATCACTAAAGGCACGGTAACGGCGACCATTCAAAAATTAGTCGATCTTGATCTCGTCGAGCATGTACGCTACGGTAATCTTCATCTTACTGAAGCAGGACGGCTCAAAGGAATGATAACTTTCAGACGTCATGAAGGTTTCAGAGCTTTCTTTCATGAACTTTTAGGACTTGACCGCGAAAAATCTTCAGAAATGGCCTGCTCAATGGAACATTATGTTGATGACACGACCGAAGAAAGATTATACGCATTACTCGAATATTTCAGGAAATCGAGAGCAGAACATCAGCCTTGGGTCGATGAAGCATTCCTTGCGATTGAAAAGCCTGTGCTGCTTGTGCCGGTACCTTTGACTCTTTGCGAACCTGACTCAGAAGGAGCTATTTTGAGATTGACAGCCGACGAGCCTTTACGGAAAAAATTAATCGATTTAGGTTTTAAGACCGGCAAGAACGTGAAATTTATAAATAGCAGCGGCGAGATTTTCACCTGCAAACTCGGCAAGAAAGCAATAGAGCTTCCATTAAACGAAGCCGCTACAATTTGGATTCAGCAGCCTACGAAAAATAATTAAAAGTCAGGGAGTGAGGATTAATTTTAATAATAAAAAAATCCTTGCTCCTAATTTATTTTATAATCTGCGGTAGACTCTTGAAAATTTTTTATCGCAGCTGTAAAACTCCGAAACGATATTTTAAGGAGAAGAATAATTTCTGCGCGTACTGAGGTTCAGTCATAAATGACGTTTTCAAATGACCTGGACGAGTCCTTTTGAGATAGTTCTATGCGGGAAATCTCCATGAATGCAGCTCTTCACATATAAAAGACAAGTCCCGACGAACTGCGAGCGTAATTTTTCGTCGATGTCGATTTTATGAAGGCTCTCGTTAGGGGCATAAGTATTTTTCATGACGGTTTCACGGTCATTACGGCCGCGCATGGTGAAAAGTTTTTGATAATATTCCATGCTCTCAATTTTTTTCTCATCGCGGAGCAGGTGTTCGTCATCGATTTCAGAAAACCAGACTTTTATTTTATCGTCGTTAGTGTTAGCTAAAATGCAAATAATTTTTTCGCCTGAGAATAAAGCCCGCTCAGCTTCGAGATATGCGGCTAACTGTGCTTCATCATCTTCAATAAAATTTTGCTTAGTTTCGATTAAGACGGCATATTTTCCATAATCATCTTGAGCCTCGAAACGAATATCAAGTTTATAATGCTCAGGCTTACGGCCAAGTTTCTTTTCGAGAGCGGCTAAAATTCCGGCGGCCTTAGCGTAAGAAAATTCGCCGTTCTCGATATTTTCAGTCAGGTAACCGCTCCTGATAGTGTTGATTATTTCGTTCCTTTTCATAATTTATTCTTGTTGCGGCTCTGTGGTATTTGCTTTTTTATCTAATTCGAGTTTCTTTGACTTGTTCTCAAGTTTCAGAGCCTCTGCTTGAGCTTCTATACGCTGGGCGCAGGCACTGATATAATCGGCGACCGAATCCGCAAGAGTTGCAAAACAAATTCCAACAAAAAAAGCTATGATTATTGACATTAAAAATTTCCCCTTTCCAAACCTAATTTCAAAATAATAAATCCTAATTTCTTTTTGAGAAGATACAACCGCAATAATTTTGACGATAAAGTCCTAATTCTTTTGAAGCCTTTATTGAACGCAAAAAGCCGTTATTTTTTCGCCAGATTCGATTTTGCCAAGCAATATTAGAAGAGTTTGAAATTTTTTCGCCGAGAGAGTTAATCAAATTTACGTTTTTATGCGGGCTTATTGTCAAAGTCGTGCAGAAATTTTCAAATCCGAATTTTTTAGCACAGCAAGCACATGCTTCAAGCTGAAGTTCAAAACATTTTTCGCAGCGTCGGCCGCCTTCAGGTTCGTTTTCGAGACCGTGAATTTTCTCGAACCATTCGTCCGGATTATACGGCAAAATTTTACATTCAATGCCCGTATGTTTAATTAAAATTTCGAGAGCTTCGAGTCTTTTTTTATATTCTTCAAACGGGTGAATATTAGAGCCGTAAAAAAATCCTTTAACATTCCAACCTTCAGCTAATAAGTCCGGCACAGGTATGGAAGCGTCAGGCGCGCAACAAATATGGAGCAATAAATTTTTATTTTCATTCATAAAATTTATTATACACGCGAGAAAAAACAGAACGTGTTATAATTCACTCGCCCTGTCTCTCGGGAAGACGCACAAACGAGAGACCAAAGACCATAGGGAGGAGGTGTAGAGAGTGCGTAAATATGAAATGCTTGTTATCCTTGACGCAACGACCGACAATCAGAGCGAGGAAATTTCTAAAATTGAAGAACTCTTAAAGAATTTAGGCGGCACAGTGTCAAAGACAGATGCTTGGGGAAAGAAAACCCTTGCGTATCCCATTCGCAAACAAACTGAAGGTTATTACGTTTTATTTAACTTTGAGCTTGAACCGGCGCAGACTTTTGAGCTTCGTCGTGTGCTTGGCCTGCGTGCAAACGTTTACCGCCAGCTCGTGCTCGTTCTTGATTAATAAGAAATCAGGAGGTTTTTGCGATGAGAGGTTTGAATCGCGTTATTATTGCCGGAAATTTGACAAGAGACCCTGATGTTCGCGCGACTGTCAATAAAAGAACTTATGCAAGATTCGGAGTAGCTATTAGTACTCAAAGACGAAACGCTAACGGTGAATTCCAAGATTTTACCGAGTTTGTGAATGTCGTAGTGTGGGGAGCGCAGGCCGAAAGCTGCGGAAAAATTCTTAAAAAAGGAAGCCCAATTCTTATTGAGGGTCGACTTCAGACGAGTTCTTATGAAGCTCGGGACGGCTCAGGAAAGAGAACAGCTACTGACGTCGTGGCAGAAAATGTTTTATTCTTAAGTTCAGGCCAGCAGCAAAATCAGGGCGGTAATTCTTGGCAAAATAACAACAATAACAATTATTCGCGGCAATCCGCGCCGACTCAGCAAAATAATAATCGGGGAAATAATAGTTATAATGGAAATAATTATAATCAGCCTCCAGCCTTTGAGCCTCCGACTGACAGCAATTTTGGTCAGCCTATAGGAGACGGCGGTTTTGGAGATTTTAATCCGAATTTTGATCCTAATTTTGTCGGCGGCGGAGATGAGAGCGATATCCCGTTTTGATTTTTAAGTTTTTTAAGTTAAGGAGAAATTAAGCATGAATGAACGTGAAAATAACGCACGTGAAAATAAAACCGGCGCACCTGCGCGTAACGGTGCGAACGGAGGCGGCCTTAGAGCCAGAACTTCAAGACGCAGACCTAAGTTTTGTTATTACTGCGTAGAAAAACAGGAGCAGGTAGATTACAAAGACGTTGAAAAGCTCCGCAAATATATAAGCGAGAGAGGAAAAATTATTCCGCGCCGTGTTACAGGAAACTGCGCTAAACATCAGCGTATGTTGACCGAAGCAATTAAGCGCGCAAGATATATGGCTCTTTTGCCTTACTCGCTCGATTAATTTTGAGTTTGTATTAATGAAAAGCATAATTCCCTGCGTGTTAATCACATTAGCCCTGATTGTCGCAGGGTTTTTTTTGCCTGTCTTAGGCTTCGTAGGTTTAATTTTATGTCCGTTGCCTCTTGCTGTCTTGGGCTGCCTCGAAGGTCAAAAGCGAATGAGTATCGCCGAGCTTATGATAGAGCTGACGGTTTTTATAATTCTTTCGCCGTCTATGGCCATTTATTTTTTAGTAGGCTGCGCTCCTGTTGCCGGGATCGTTTATTTTGTCTCGCGTGAGGACGTCAAAGAAGTCAAAAAATACTCCGGCTCTGAGAGTTTATTAATCTGCACTGGCGTTTCGATACTTTTCAAAATAATATTGCTTGTAGGATTTTATTTTTTCACCGGGCGAAATGTTTTATTTCCTGACGCTGCTCAAATGGCGCAGATTATGCAGGAACTTTACGGCGACCAGCCCGAACTTCAACAGGCCGTGATGCAGGTTATTAATATTTTTCCGTATTTAATGCCGACGCTTTTGACGGTTTACACAGGCTTTGAGGCTTTTTTGAATTATATTTTGTGCGGAATTTACGTTAAAAAATTTTCGCCGGAAGCAAAATCTTTTCCGCCAGCGTTGCCTGAATTTAAGACGTGGCGTTTTCCTACGTCGCTCTTAATCGTCGGAGTTGCGAGTTTTGCTATA
Organism: Synergistaceae bacterium; assembly: GCA_017475805.1. The sequence continues at coordinate 11,544 of JAFVEW010000034.1, forward strand.
AGTTTTTTTATAGACTCAGAAAATTGGCTCGACGGCGCAGTGTTCTTGATGAATTTAGAGATAATTATTAATGTCTTTATGTTCATTCAGGGATTGGCCATGACGTTTTGGATAATGGACGGCTTCAAGCTAAGACGGATTGCGAAAATTTTTTTATTTTTTATTATAATGATTCCGTTCTTTTGGGCGTGGCTGATAGTTATTGGGATGAGCGACATGATATTAAATCTTCGCGAGAGAATAAAATTCAAGTCTGAAAAAGGAGAATAGACTCATGGGAAAATATTATCAGGTGTCAACTTTGCAGGCTTTGGCACTGGGCTTTTCAAAGTCTGTGATTACGGTAGAAGAACTGTTGCAGCATGGTGATCTCGGACTTGGAACTTTTGAAGACGTTGACGGAGAAATGATTGTTTTAGACGGAAAATGCTATCGTGCTCAAAACGATGGAAACGTAATCCTTGCTGAAAATAAAAGAGGCGTTCCGTTTGCTTCTGTCTGTCGTTTTAAGCCGCAGCGTATGGAAAAATTGGGTCAAATGGAATCTATCGAAAAGTTAAAAGAGTGGTTGACGCTCCGAATAGAAGAAGATTTTGGACTTAATTCCATGTATGCTGTCCGAATTGACGGAGATTTTCCCAAAGTTGACGCTCGCTCAGAATCCGGGACAAAGGCTCATCACGTTACTCTTAAAGACGCATTGAGCATTACACAGAAGGCGTTTATTTTTGAAAATATTAAGGGCTCACTCGTTTGCGTATATTATCCTGACTATATGGACGGTCTCAACGCCGCAGGTTGGCACTTGCATTTTCTTTCAGAAGATAAAAAATTTGGCGGCCATGTTTTTGACGTAAACATGAAGCAAGGAAATGCCGCTTTTTGCAGGATTACAAGCGTAGAAGTGCGAATCCCTGACACTCCGGCTTTTGATACTTATGCGCTGAAGGGTGCTTCACAGGAAGAAATCAAAACTGTAGAGCAAGGAAAAAAGTAAAATTTAATAGTTTAATTTTAAGGAGAAAAAATTTTCATGAGCAATCTTAAAAAATTAGAACAGATTTACGAAGGCAAAGCTAAAAAAGTTTTCAAGACCGACAGTCCTGATTTTTATATCGTTGAGTATAAAGACGACGCCACAGCCTTTAATGGCCTCAAGCACGGCACTATCGCTGGCAAAGGCGTCATTAACAACAAGATGAGTAATTTAATGTTCAATTTGCTTGAGAAAAACGGAGTAAAAACTCATTTTGTCGAACAACTTAGCGACCGCGAGACAGTTGTCAAAGCCGTGAAAATCGTTCCGCTTGAAATTATTATTCGCAACGTTGCCGCAGGTTCTTTCTCAAAACGTTACGGCGTTGAAGAAGGCACAGCGTTAAAATGTCCGACGCTCGAATTTTCATTGAAAGACGACGCTCTAAATGACCCGTTGATTAATGATTCTCATATAATCGCGCTTGGCGTTGCTACAGAAAAAGAGCTTGATGATATTAGAAAACTTGCCTACAAAGTTAATGACGTTCTCAAAGAATTTTTCTTAAGCATCGGCGTTAAATTAATTGATTTCAAAATTGAAGCAGGAAGATTATCGGACGGCGAGATAATTTTAGCCGACGAAATTTCACCCGATACTTGCAGATTTTGGGACGCCAAGACAAACGAGAAGCTCGACAAAGATAGATTTAGACGTGATATGGGCGGCGTAGAAGAAGCTTATCAGGAAATTTTCAAACGAATCAACAGCAAATAATTTTTAATTTTTTATAAAATGTCATCAGAAATTCACGAGGAGTGCGGAGTGATAGGAATTTATTGCAGCGACGAAACTCAAAACGCCGCTCACTTAGTTTATTACGGTTTATACGCTTTACAGCACAGAGGACAAGAAAGCGCAGGTATCGCCGCTAATAATAACGGCGCAATGGAATTAAGAAAAGGACTCGGCCTTGCGGGCGAAGTATTCAGGGGCGAAACTTTTGCGAACTTTCCCGGCAACATTGCTATAGGGCACGTTCGATATTCGACAGCAGGCGACGGAAGCGTAAGAAGCGCACAGCCCTTAGCAGCGTCGTGCAGGCTCGGTGAAATTGCATTAGCTCATAACGGGAATTTAGTCAACGCTGAAAGTTTACGCGAAATGCTCACGGACGAGGGCGTTATTTTCCACACGACCAGCGACTCGGAGTCAATCTTAAATTTAATCTGTCAGCATGGCTCACGAGGCATTGAAGGCGGTATTAAAAACGCTATGAGCTTGATTAAAGGCGCGTATGTTTTAGTGATCACTATCGGCGATAAATTAATCGGCGTTCGCGATCCATACGGACTTCACCCTTTATGTCTCGGCAAATTAGCTAACGACTCCGGCTATGTTTTAGCGTCTGAAACATGCGCACTTGAAGCTCTTGACGCTGAATTTGTCAGAGATGTCCAGCCCGGCGAAATTGTAATTATCGACAAGAACGGAGTTACGAGCATTCCGTCCTCGTGTATTTGTAGAAAAAATCTTTGTGTCTTTGAGCTTGTTTATTTTGCGCGTCCTGACAGTGTTGTTGACGGTGTTAGCGTTTATGATTTCCGCCGACGTTGCGGAATGATGTTAGCAAAGCAGCGGAAAATCGAAGCCGATGTAGTTATGGCTGTGCCTGACTCAGGTATTCCTGCGGCGATTGGCTATGCTGAAGCGTCTGGGATTCCTTATGGCGAAGGCTTAATCAAAAATAAATACATGGGACGAACTTTTATTCTGCCTGTTCAAGAAATGCGCGACGATGCAGTAAGAATTAAATTAGCCACGATAAAACATAATATTGAAAATAAAAGATTAGTTCTCATTGATGACTCGATCGTCAGAGGCACGACTTTAAGACGAATAGTTAAACATCTACGAGATGCCGGAGCAAAAGAAATTCATGTCTGCGCGGCCTCGCCTGAAGTAAAATTTTCATGTTACTTTGGAATTGATACGCCTCACAGAGAAAAATTAATCGCCGTTCAGAAATCGCCTGAAGAAATTTGCGAATACATGGGTGCGGATTCTTTGACGTATTTGAGTGAAGAAAGTTTGCGTGAGGTTTGCGGCCAAGATTTATATTGCAAAGCATGCTTTGACGGAAATTATCCTATGGAAGTGCCGATTCAATGAGGGATGGATTTGCTAATTGAAATCGATGACTATATTGACGCTACTCAAGCCGCTAAAATGATGGATGTTACGAGAGCAGCCATCAGCGCGCATTGTAAAAACGGCAGATTTAAGAAAGCCATTCAAGTCGGTCATTTTTGGCTAATTAATCGAGAAGAAATCGAAAATTTTGAGCGTCAGAAGCCTGGCAAGAAGCCAACAAAAATTAGACGCTCATAGTTGAGGTAGGACATAGAAGATTTTATGATAGAATAGCAAAGGCCTTTGCGGGGGTGGCGGAATGGTAGACGCGCCAGACTTAGGATCTGGTGTTTGGCGACGTAGGGGTTCAAGTCCCCTCCTCCGCACCACATCAAATTTTTGAATATATGGAACTGAAGCAGCTATTTTTTCTTGAGCCAATTCCCAAAATGTTCTATCGGATTTAACATCGCATATTCAGCAGTGTGATGAAAATGCTCTAAAAAATGGACAGTGCCACTACGTGCCTAGAAAAAAGCCTTAAATTACTTCTACGTGAAATTTATGGATAGTTTTTCTCTCGTAGCGTAAAAAAGACTTCTTACACAGTTTACTTGACAGACTCGATAATGCTTCGTTTCACAGGAAAAAACGAATTTTTGATATAGCTCAACAATATGACAAGATGGTGATTTTTTTGACTCCGTATTAGCCAGAACCGAACTTGATAGAACACTTCTGGCACTGCTTAAAGAAAACTGTGGCTGATACACTCCGATTTTGTTCTGATTGGGCGTGCGCTGTTTTTACTGCTTTTGGACTGTCGTAACTATATCATGTTTCTAATCGTCAACTTTTATTTTTCCATTTTTAGTTTACAGAAAAATTAATTCGTGATATAAATTTTTTATTATGAATATAAAAGTTTTAGAAATTCTTGAAGAAAACAAAGACAAATTTATTTCAGGCGAAGATATAGCACGGTCTTTAGCGATAACTCGCGCGGCCGTCTGGAAAAATATCAAAGAACTTCAAAATCTCGGCTATGTAATTCAAGCCGTCCCTAACAAGGGCTATTCTCTCGCAAATTTTAATGACGTTCTTTCAAAAGAAAGCATCGAAAAAAATCTTTTACCTAATTCAAAAGTTTCTGAA
>JAFVEW010000347.1 GCA_017475805.1 Synergistaceae bacterium
TCAGCCGCCTTTCCTTGAAAAATCCGACGAACGTTATCCCGGCCATGACCCAAGATATGCAGGACTTAATGAAAATGAGCTGTCTTTGACTGAATGCCTTGCTGATACTGTCGCAAGAGTTGTTCCGTTCTGGAAAGAAAGCATCGTCCCTCAGATTAAGGCCGGAAAGAAAATAATAATTGCCGCTCACGGACATTCACTCCGCGCACTCGTCAAATATCTTGACAACGTTTCTGAAAAAGACATCTTAGAGCTTAATATCCCGACCGGTGTTCCGTTGGTCTATGAACTTAACGAAGACTTGACGCCGAAATCACATCGCTATCTTGGCGACGCTGAAGCAATCGCTAAGGCTCAAGCAGCTGTAGCAAGTCAAGGAAAAGCGAAATAAAGCAATTAGGAATTAGGAGTTAGGAAGTAGGAATTTTTTACTCTTCTTAGCTTCTAAAATTTTTTATTTTTTAATAAGGAGAAAATTTATGCACTATTCAGACAGAATACAAGCGTTGAAAATCTCGCCTATTCGCAGGCTTATTCCTTATGCGGACGAGGCTATTGCAAAAGGTAAAAAAGTTATTCGTCTTAATATAGGCCAGCCCGATATTAAAACGCCTGATGAATATTTCGAGGCTATTAAAACTTTTCACCCTGAAACTATAACTTATCAGGTTGCGCAAGGAATTTTGCCGCTTCGTGAGGCCATTAGCAATTATTACAAAGCTATGAACGTTCCTTATGAGCCTGATGAAATTTTTGTAACGGCTGGCGGCACTGAAGCTCTGCAATTTGCTGTAACTATTCTTTGCGACCCTGACGACGAAATTTTAGTCCCTGAACCTTTTTACGCGAATTACAATACGTTTGCTAAAATCGCTTTAGCCAAAGTTAAGCCAATTCCGACAACAGCTGAAACAGGCTTTCATCTTCCTTCGGAAAAAGAAATCGAGGCTCTAATAACGCCTAAGACCCGTGCATTTTGGATTTCTCATCCGTGTAATCCTACAGGAGCTATGTATACGCCGGACGAGATTAATATGCTCTGTAGGTTAGCGAAAAAACATGATATTTTTATCATTGCCGACGAAGTTTATCGTGAATTTACATATGATAAAGGCTCTGAAAGATTTATGAGCTTCGGAGAAGTTGAAGACGCAAGAGATAGAGTAATTATGGTCGACAGCGTCTCAAAAAGATTTAGCGCGTGCGGGATTAGAATTGGCTGTCTTGCGATAAAAAACAAAGAATTTTTAGCTCAGACAATGAAACTCGCTCAAGGGCGTTTATGCGTCTCAGCAATCGAACAGGTAGGAGCTGCGGCTTTGTATAAAACTCCGAAATCTTATCTTGAAGAAGTCAACAAAGAATATAAAATGCGCCGCGATGTCCTTTATAAAGGCTTGCAGGCTATTCCCGGCGTTGTCTGCCACGAGCCTAAGGGAGCGTTCTATTCTATGGTGAAATTTCCGATAGACAGCTCAGAGAAATTTATAATCTGGATGCTTCAGAATTTTGACATTAACGGCGAAACAACAATGGCAGCACCGGGCAACGGATTTTATGCTGACCCTGACAAAGGTCTTGACGAAATGAGAATTGCTTACGTCCTTAAAAAAGAAGACTTAGAACGAGCATTAAACATTTTGAAGCAGGCCGTAGCGGCTTATCCGGGTCATAAATAAATAACGTGATATAATTTTTGGGATTTTTTTTATTTATTATCAGGAGGAATTTTTAATCATGGCTAAGTTTTGCGATTTTTGCGGCAGAGGCCCTGTAGCTGGCAACGCCGTAAGCCATTCAAACAGACATACAAGAAGACGTTGGAATATCAACCTTCAAACAGTTAGAGTCGACGCAGGCGACGGTGAAGTTTTCAAGGCGAGAATTTGCACAAAATGTTTGCGTTCAGGCTTTGTAAAGAGGGCTACAGCCAATGCAAATTAAGCGTTTAAGTAATCAGGAAGCCGACGCGCTCTTGATTCTTTTACGCGAAGAAGACGCAGAAAATTTTTCAAATTTCTCTGGGCTTGATGCTAAGCTCAGAGATTTTGTTGTGTCTTTGATTTCGCGAAAAGATTTCACGGGCAAAAAAGGCAGTCTTGTAAAATTGCCGTTGTTTGATTCAAATTTCAAAAATTTATATTTAATCGGTCTCGGCAAAAAAGATAAATGCGACATTAATTTAATCCGCGACTCCTTAACTTGGGGCTTGCGAAAAATCGGACGCGAACGAAATAAAACGGCTTGGGTCCTTTTAGATAACTTGAGCAAATATAAAGACCTTGCTTTAACACTTGGAGAAGCCGCCGGTCTTTGTTCTTACGTTTTCGATAAATATAAAACTAAAGATAAAGATTACGAGCCTTTTGCTCTCGAAGAAATTTCGACAGACGTTTTTGATTTTTATGTTTACGGCGAAGCTCTCGAAAAAATTTCAACGGGAATGACGTTAGCTGAAGCTCAAATTTTCTCGCGCGAACTTATCAACGAGCCCGGCTGTGTTATATGGCCGTCATCGCTTGCTGATATTGCTGAAGATATTGCTCAAGAATATAAACTTGAATGCGAAGTTTGGGACGAAGAAAAATTAAAATCCGAGAAAATGGGCGGAATTTTGGCGGTCGGCAGCGGCTCAAAAAATCCTCCGCGATTTATTCACTTGGCCTACAAACCTGCGAACGCTAAAAAGAAAATTGCTTTTGTCGGCAAAGGAATAACTTTTGACAGCGGCGGACTTGATATTAAGCCTGAAAATTTCATGACGACAATGAAAGGCGACAAGACCGGAGCCTGCAACGTCCTTGCGATAATGCGCGGAGCTTCAGAGCTTGAATTAGATATCGAAGTTCACGGATTCATGTCCTTAGCTGAAAACATGCCTTCGGGAAGTGCTTACAGACCTGACGATATTATCACAGCCCGCAACGGCAAAACGATTGAAATCGATAACACCGACGCTGAAGGCCGCTTAGTCCTTGCTGACGCCCTTTGCATGGCAAGCGAAATCAAACCCGACGTTATTATCGATATGGCGACATTAACGGGAGCTTGCGCCGTAGCATTAGGAAAATTTAGAGCCGGACTTTTCTGCAACGACGATGATTTAGCAGAAAAATTCTTAGATTCTTCAAATAGACGCGGCGAATTGTTATGGAGAATGCCTCTTGAAGACGAAAATATTTCAAAGACGTTAAAATCTCCCTATGCCGATTTAATAAATTGCGGTGAAAGATACGGCGGAGCGATTTTCGCGGCGTTGTTCTTAAAAGAATTTGTCGGTGAAAATATTGCTTGGGCTCACGTTGACATTGCCGGGCCTGATTTTAAGGACAAAGAGTACGGCGTTTATTCAAAAGGGGCGTCGGCTTTTTGCGTACGAACTTGTTTAGATTATTTATTGAATTTGTAAAATGAGTGTAAATTTAAGAAAAGTTGCGATAGTTGGCTGCGGTTTTGTAGGCAGCGCGAGTGCTTTTGCTTTGATGCAGAGCGGATTATTTTCAGAAATGGTCTTAATCGACGTTGACAAAGACAAAGCCGAAGGAGAGGCATTAGACATCGGGCATGGAATGCCTTTAGCGCGTCCAATGCAAATTTATGCAGGAGATTATGACGATGCTGCAGACGCCGCGATTATCGTCGTAACGGCAGGAGCTAACCAAAAGCCAGGCGAAACTCGTTTAGATTTAGTAAAAAAGAACGCCGCTATTTTCAAATCTATTATGCCTGAGTTCGCTAAGCGTCAATGTCAAGGAATTATGTTAGTCGTTGCTAATCCTGTTGATATACTCACATATCTTGCAATAAAACTCAGCGGCCTTCCTCAAAATAGGGTGTTCGGCTCAGGGACTGTTTTAGATACAGCGAGATTAAAATATTTGCTCGGCGAACATCTAAAAGTAGACAGCCGCAGTATTCACACGTTTATAATCGGCGAACACGGCGACAGCGAGTTTGCAACATGGAGCACAACGAACGTTTCGAGCGTACCTTTGCATGATTTTTGTGAAATGCGCGGTCATCATAATCATGAAGAAGCAATGCGTGAAATTGAAAATTCCGTCAGAAACAGTGCTTATGAAATTATAAAACGCAAACATGCGACTTATTACGGAATTGCAATGGCTGTGAAAAGAATTTGTGAGGCAATAATTAGAGATGAAAAATCGGTGTTGCCTGTTTCGAGTTTGATGCACAGCGTTTACGGCATTGAAGACGTAGCTTTGAGTATGCCTGCAATCGTCGGCAAGGACGGTGTAGAATGTTTAATTCCCGACAAGCTAAGTTCTGATGAGCAAGGCAAGCTGCGAGAAAGCGCAAAGATAATAAAGGAAACGATTAATAGCATAATGTAAATTAAAAAAAAGAGGATTATTGCAAAGTATATTGACAATAAGTCTGAACCTAATGTAACCCCTCTGTCAGCAAGCTGACATCTCCCCTTAACAGGGGCGACGAGATTACAGCGAATATTCTTGCCTCCCCTAAGTTAGGGGAGGTGGATAGATTATCATATCAAGTGCAACAGGTAGCCCGAAATCAATAAAAGACAACATTTCTCTGCCTATGTAAAATGTTTTTAGCCAAAACAAATTACAAAGGAGAGATTTTAGTTGTCATATAAGTGGGTAATAATCAATAAAGTGGACACGAA
>JAFVEW010000348.1 GCA_017475805.1 Synergistaceae bacterium
GAGCAAAGTTTTTTTTAGCTCAAGCGTTTCGATAATGTTTTCAGTAAGACGCATTTCAAATTATCTTTTCTCTGTTAGTGTTTTGAAGTCTAAAATTCCCATTTCCGTCAAAGTATCTCGGAGAGGCGGCCATACAAACGAGGCGGCTTTCATGCAGTAACTTTTTTCGAGAGTTTCTTCAGGGACCAAGCCGGGAAATGACGCGACGACGGCATAAATAAAAACTATGATGACAAAAGTTTTTACAATTCCAATTACGATGCCTAAAACATGGTCTGTTATTGTGAGTTCAGCGACTTTCACAGCGTAAGAAATAACTCCGCCGATGAGCGCAAAAATTATCTCAACGCCGAAGAAAATTACAACGCCGCAAATTATTGCAACAATAGTGTCATCAAGCGTCAATGAAGGCAAAAACCTTCTGAACAAATCCACTGCAGGATCAAGAAAATTCCAAGCGCAGAAAATTGCGACGAAAAAGCCGACGAAGCTGATGATTTCGCCGGAAAAGCCTCGAATGAAGCCTCGCCAAATAAAAAACACAAGTACTACAATCATTACTAAATCGAAAATCAAAGCAATATTACTTCCCATTTTTATTTTCATTCCTTTCTTAAAAATTACTTCCTAATTCCTAATTCCTAATTGCCTTTTCAGCTCCTTGCGGTGCGCGGTAATATGAAATTTTTAATTCCAAAGGGTTAATAGCTTGTTGTAAATTATTTTTAGCTGTCTCGCATAAAGAAATTAAATCCGGCTTAACTTGCAAAATTTTTAACTCGTTTAACTCTAACCTTTCCGGGTCATCTGAAATAATTTTAGCGTCAGGATTTCTCCCGAGCCATTCCTTTATAAATTCGTGCGAATATTCTCCGGCATCTAATAAATTTTTTGACTTAGCGTAAACAAAACCGTGTCCTGCGTAAATTAAAGTTAAAATTTTCTCGTCTTCAATTTTGTGCGCTAACATTTCGAGCGTCGATACAGTAATAATTTTCGCTCCCGAAGCGTACGCAAGTCCCGAAGCATAAGCCGCGCCGACCCTAATTCCCGTGAAATATCCTGGACCGTTCGTCAAAGCTATATAATCGAGTTCGTTAAAAGAAATATTATTTTCGCTCAAAATTTTTCCCGTCATTATCGGCAATTCTCCTGACTGACGGCGGCCTAAATCTTTTTGAGTAATAAAAATTTTGTCGTCGAGCATCAACGCAACGCCCGTAAGTTTCAAGCAGCAATCGATAGCTAAGATATTCATAACTCTTTGACGACCTCCTGAGCTTTGATACCTGTAGCTGAAATTTTAATTTCTCGTTCGTCTTCGTTCAGAGCTTTCAGAGAAATTTTAATGACTTCATTAACGGGCGGATTTTTCCAGCGTTCAGGCCATTCGACAAATAAAACAGCGTCAGAACTTCCAACAAATTCTTCGAGCCCTAAAGCAAAGACTCCGTCTTCTTCTAATCTATATAAATCCGAATGAATTAAAAAAATTCCCTTAGGTGATTTATATTCGTTTATTAAAGTGAATGAAGGGCTGCGAACGTTAGAAATTTTCATAGCTTCACCGACGCCGCGAATTAAAACGGTTTTCCCTGTCCCTAAATCTCCGTATAAAAGGACAGTGAGGCCTGGCAAAATTTTTTCACCGATTGAACGTCCGATATTCAAAGTTTCTTGCTCCGAGTGAGACGTAAAGATTTTTGAGTTATTCATTTTCTTTATTTTGAGCTTCGTTTTTCTTTTTAGCTCTGCGCCGCATAATTACGCCTAAAACAACGCACGAAACAAAAAAGCAAATCGCCGTTAAAACTGAGCGTGGAATTTCAATATTTGCATCGGTGGCGCGGCTCATTCCGAAAATTAAAACGCAGGCGAGAGCGAAACTTAAACCGCTCATAAAAAATCCGCGGCGTTTTATTTTTTCTGTTTTTTCGAGTTCAGCGTCCCAGTCGATTTTTTTGCGCCTGCTTTTATATAAATCGTATTTTGTTTCAGTTGTCATTTTTAGGATTTCTCAAAGCGTGAATAACTTTTCTCAAAGCGTTAGCAATTTCCGAAGCTAAAACTCCGTCAACGCCTTCGCGGGCTAAATAATCTCCGGCCATTCCGTGAATAGTTGTGCCTAAGATAGCTGCGTCAAAAGGTTCTAAGCCCATTGCTAAAAATGCTCCGATACAGCCTGAAAGGACGTCGCCTGAGCCGGGAACAGAAAGAGCAGGGCCTCCGTGTTTAATCTCTAAAAATTTTTCGCCGCTGGCCACGAGAGTGTTATGACCTTTTAAGACGGCACAGCCCCATTTAGCTGAAAGTTCGCTGACTGCATAAAATCTATCTGCTCGAATATCGTCAGGCGTAGTATTTAATAATCTTGCGGCCTCGCCTTCATGAGGAGTTATAACGGCGTCATTTCTTGCGCTTAAGTCATTTTGAACGGCAGCAAGCGCGTTAATTCCGTCGCCGTCGACTAAAATTTTGCCTTTCCATTCACGCCACATTCGAGACGTAACAAGCTCCGTAGCGACGCTTCTATCTAAGCCCGGGCCGATAACAACGGCGTCGATTTTCTTTTGAGACATTGCTAATTCTTTCCAGCGGAATTTATCATCTTCGTAGCAATAAACGACTTCGGGTAATCTTGCAGCACAAGCAGCGCAAACTTTTTCGAGCGATAAAAGAGTAACAACTCCTGCGCCGCTCCGTAAAGCTCCTAAGGCACTCAACGCAGGTGCGCCTGGATAACGTTCAGATCCTCCTATTATTAAAAGTCTGCCGCGATGTCCTTTGTGCATGTCATCGGGACGAGGCGGCAATAAATCTTTAATTTTCATTTATTTAACTCTTACCATGTTGACAGGCTCATCGCCCGCAAAGACGGCTTCGATATTTTTAATCACGAGCAAGCCCATATCTTTACGAGTTCCGAAAGTTGCCGTTCCTACGTGAGGCATTAAAACGACGTTTTGAAGTTTTTTAAGCTCAGGCGTAACTTCGGGCTCATTTTCGTAAACGTCGAGGCCGGCGCCAGCGATAACATGACGGCTTAAAGCGTCGGCTAAGGCTTTCTCATCGACAACAGGGCCTCTCGAAGTGTTGATTAAAATTCCGTCGGGCTTCATTTTTGAGAGTTCGCTAGCACCGATTAAATGACGAGTTTCAGGCGTCAAAGGCAAGTGAATTGAAACGAAATCCGAACGTTCTAATAATTCTTCAAGACCGACACGAGTACCTCCGACGGCTTCAAGAGCTAAAGATTCATGACGGCCATAATAAAAGACTTTCATATTAAAGCCTAACGCAGCTTTTTTGCCTAAATTCGCGCCTATTCTTCCTGCTCCGATAATGCCTAAAGTTTTGCCTGTAATATCATAGCCGAGCATATATTTAGGAGCCCATTCAAAAGTTGAAGTTCTAACGATATTGTCGCCTTCGATAACTCGACGGGCAGCAGCGAAAATCAAAGCCCAAGCTAAATCCGCTGTAGCGTCTGTGAGAACGTCGGGAGTATTTGAGACGTAAATTCCTTTTTCGTTAGCGGCTTTAACGTCGATATTATTAAAACCTACGCCATAATTAGCGATTAATTTTAAGTCAGGTCCTGCCTGACTAATTAAATCGGCGTCGATATTGTCATTTAACATAGTGATGACGGCGGCATAATTTTTGAAAGCGTTGATTAATTCTTCGCGTGTTGAAAGTCTGTCATCGTCATTGCAGTCATATTCGCAGATATTTCCGAGCAATTTCATAACTGTGTTTGGAAGTCTGCGAGATACATATACTTTTCTGTTCATAATTAAATAAATCCTTTCTGAAAAAAAAACGCTGAGTGAAGTTTTTACTTCCTAACTCCTACTTGCCTTCATCAATCGTAACTTTTTTCATGACGACGTCTTCGAGGGGTCTGTCGCCTCTGCCTGTTTTAGTGTGTCCGATAGCTTCTACGACTTCCATTCCTTCGATGACATGACCGAATATAGCGTGATGACCGTCAAGCCACGGAGTAGGGACAAGAGTAATAAAGAACTGTGAGCCGCCTGTATTAGGTCCAGCGTTAGCCATTGAGAGAATGCCTTTTGAGTTATGTTTAAGACCTTCGCCGAACTCGTCAGGAATTGAATATCCCGGACCGCCCATGCCTGTACCTGTAGGGTCGCCGCCTTGAATCATGAAATCGTCAATAACTCTGTGAAAGATTACGCCGTCATAAAAATTTTTATTCGCTAAATCAACGAAATTTTTAACAGTGTTAGGTGCGAGGTCTGAATAGAGTTCGATTTTGAAATTTCCCATTGTTGTTTCAAAGTTAGCTACTGGACGTTTAACAGCTTCGTCAGCAAAGGCCGGGACAGCCGTGAAAGGCAATAAAGCCGCACCAAGTGCAACGACTTTTAAGAGATTGTTCATAAAAATTTTTCTCCCTTCTAAAAAATACTTTGCCGATAATAATATCACTCATTCCTAAGAACGTTTTGAGGTCAGAAACATAAAAATACGTTAATAACGCGTTATTTGCTATCATATATCTACCTTGCTATCATGCAAAAAAATTTTTATTTTTTCAAGGAGATTGCTCGTAATGTTAAAAAATTTGAAAATCACCGCGAAACTTGGAATAGGCTTCGGAGTAGTGCTGCTTCTGTTCGCTGTTGCAGTATTTTTCAGCTGGCGTAGCATTTCCGGCGTTCAAAACGAAATGGCTTTCTTGTCAAAAGTCGTGCAGGCTGTAGGAATGACAAGCACAATGAATGACACAGTATCTTGGGTACGCGCCGGCATTCGAGATCTTCGATACAGTGAAAGTGAAGATGACATTTCTACGCTTCAGGGATATATTAACGACTTGCGTCCAAAGGTTGACGCTCTTAAACGCCTTTATGCCGAAGTTCCGCGAATAGATATTTTAGCGCAGGCTTCAAATGTAGAGACAGCTTTACGCAGCAGCACAGCAAATCTTGATAAAGTTATCTCAATGATACGTTCAAAAAAGGCAGCCGTTAAAACGTTAGATGAAGGCATTGCTCAGATGCAGGAACTTTTTAACGATCTCATAGAAACGCAAACTCAACGATCATATGCTACAGCAAAAGACGTGGCACTCGGAAATATCGAACAGGGAAAAATCGAGGAAGAAATAAACCGAAAAACTGACCGTTTGAAAGTAATTCAGGGAGCAGCGGCAAGCCTCACACATGCTGCTTGGCGTTATCAAGAGGGAATGCAGTACCGCGATATAAAAACATTGAATGAAGTCGTGAAAGAGTTAAACGATTTACAGACAGTCTGTGAAAATTTTGCTTCGTCTACACGCGACCCTGAGATTACTGACAAGCTGACAAACGCTCGCGGAGCATTTTTAACGTTCAAGACGAGTTTCGCCGAAGTTTTGAAATCATATACAGAAACTGATCCTTTATTCTTGGCTCTCTTAAAAGACGGCCGTCAAATGGTCGATGTAGCTGACAAAATCATGACTACGTGTCTTGGCCACCTTAATAGACTTATGGCTAATGCTTCAAACAATCTCGGAAGTTCGGTGCTATTGCTAATTGCTTTGGCTGTGGCTGCTATTATCATCGGACTTTTCATAGCTACTTTCCTTGCCGGTTCTATTCGCAAACCTTTAGGCCGCGTCGTTGAACTCGTTACGAATGCCCGCGACGGCGATATGTCAATTATTCGCGATGATTTTCATTATGAAGGTCATGACGAACTCGGCGAACTTGGCGACGCTTTGTCAGAAATGTTTATTTCTTTGAGGACTGCTATCAGCGAAATTCGAGACAACGCAAATTCTTCAACCGAAAAAGCCTCGACGATGCACGAAGATGCAAAGGCTAACTTTGATGGAGCTAATAACGTTCGCAAAGCCGTTGCTGATGCCGTCAAGTTAATGGAATCAAATTCAGCTTCGCTCGAAGAAAGCAACGCAGGAACTCAGGAAATGTCGGCGGCTTCAATGACGAGTGCTCAAGCTGCTACGGATTGCGCTGAATTTATTTCAAACGTTAC
>JAFVEW010000349.1 GCA_017475805.1 Synergistaceae bacterium
AAAGCCTCAGAAGAAATTTTGAAATATGAACGAGTCCGCGAACGTGAGCAAGCTCAAACTCCGCAAGCGGAAATGCAAAATCCCGAACAAAAGCCAGTAATTACGGCACAAATGATTCGAGACTTGAAACTTATTGATGGCAACCCTGAAGTATTTGACAATCCGCGAATTGAAAATCAGCAGTTCAAAGGGAAAATTCTTCACGTTGACCAAGAAAACGGCTATTGTGTCCAGTTAGTCGGAAAAAATAGCCTCTATGCTCATAAGCTCGAAAAATTAGAGCGACTTCCTGAAATCGGCGAAAATCTCAAACTTTCTTACGATGAAAAGGGCGAAAAAGCGAAAATCAGTGTTCAACAAGAACGTCATCACGGCTTAAAGCGTTAGGAGTTAGACATGGCCAAAGAATCGGCTCTTCATGAAGCACAGCGGAGATTTAACGAAGTCAGTCAGCGAGTACGTTCTGACGGAAATAATTGGCAGAATTTTTTAGCATGCGCAGCACGAAATCATAAATATGATTTTCGAGAGCAGCTTTTAATTTACGACCAGCGGCCTAACGCAACGGCTTGCGCGGACTTTGATTTATGGCATGACCGTTTTAACCGTTTTATCGAGAAAGGCACGAAAAGTGTAAGACTATTGAGTCCCGATGGTAACTCAGTCAAACACGTTTTTGACATAACGGATACGCGACCGGGCTTCGGACACGAATTTGACGAGCCGCCTTATATATGGCAGATTGAGCGGGAAGATTCGCAGGACGTTTCAAATCAGTTAAATCAGGCTTACGGTGTTTCTGGCAATCTTGGAGTTCAGGTAGCTGGAATAGCCCGTGATTTTGCCCAAAGGCTTGAAGAAAACGGCGATTCTTTATATGCGAATGCCCAAACGACCGAAGACCGCCAAAAAATCACGGATTTACTCAGCAACAGCGCGGAGTATTATTTAAGAACACGTTGCGGACTTGAAATAAGAGCCGAAGATTTTAATTTTGAAAGCATTTCAGAACTTGACGCTGACACCGTAACCCGTCTTGGCAACGTCGTGAATAATTTTTCGCGTCAGGTTTTAGATAACGTAGAGCGTGTAGTCAGAACTAATCACGAAAGGAGAAAATTAGAAAATGGACGAGAGGGACTGGAGCAAAATTCCGCCGACAGCCTCAGCAATCAACTTTATGACGGGCGAGGAGCTGAACCAGTACGAGGAGAAAATATTGACGGAACTGGAAACGAAGCCGGAAGAAGACCTGACGATTTATCAGGAATCGGAACTGACGGAATCGGAGAAACTAGACTTGCCGGAGGGGACTCTGATGAGGGAGAAAGGGGACGGAATGATTTACGTGAAGATTCTGGACGTTTGGAATCCGTACCAAATGCAGAAGCTCAAACAACCGTCCCAGCCGCTGACGAAATACGGTCGAATGCGCCGGAAATTCTTGGAGGAGTGGAAAGTTCGGACAGCGTTGGAGTTGGGCGAGAATCTTCTGATTCACTGCTCAGAGATTCAGGAACAGGCGAAAGCGATGAAGCAAGAACTGATGAGCCAGTTAGAACAGAACGACCCTCCGCCGGAAAAGAGCAAAAATCCGATGGCTTGGGTGCAACACATGAACAGTCTCGACATGCAAGCAGAAGAAATCGTGTTGAATAGCCTGATTTACAGTTAGGCTTTGATTTTTCAGCGGCGCAATCAGAAAATATAACAGCAACAGAAAACGCTGATACTTCAAAGCCAGAAGCTCTCAATGAAACAAAAGAAACACTCATTGAATCTACACCGAAAACTCAATCTCAGGAAATCCGAAATCCGAGCCAACCGCGAATAAATTATCGAATAACTTACGATGATTTAGGTGTCGGCGGGGCTAAAACAAAATTCAAAAATAATGTTGAAGCAATCCGAGTTCTGAAAAAAATTGAAAGCGAAGATCGCCGAGCAACCACCGACGAGCAGGAAATTCTGTCGCGTTATGTAGGCTGGGGCGGTATTCCGCAGGCTTTTGACGAAAATAATAGCGACTGGACAAAAGAATATGCCGAATTAAAAGAACTTTTGACCGAAGAAGAATATAACGCAGCAAGAGGCTCAACATTAAATGCCCACTACACTTCTCCGATGGTAGCCCGCTCAATGTATGAAACTCTTGAACGAATGGGATTTTCAAAGGGAAATATTCTTGAACCGTCATGCGGAATTGGAAATTTTTTCGGAATGCTTCCCGAAAGCATGAACGAATCCAAA
>JAFVEW010000350.1 GCA_017475805.1 Synergistaceae bacterium
AATTTGAGGCTTTTAGAAAATCAACGGAGTGGCTGAGAGATTTCGCTTTGTTCAGTGTTATTAAACAAGTCAACGGCGGCGCGGCTTGGTACGAATGGCCGGAAGACTTAAAACACAGAGAGCCTGACGCATTAAAAAAATTCAGCAAAGAATATTCAGATGAGATAGCTTGGCAGGAATTTTATCAATTTATATTCTTCTCGCAGGCAGCAAAATTAAAAGAGCACCTCAAAAAGTTAAATATAGAGCTTGTAGGAGATATGCCGCTGTACGTAACCCGCGACTGTGCTGACGTTTGGCAAAGCCCTGAGCTTTTTGACTTTGACGAAGAATTAAATCCTGTTACCGTTGCAGGAGTTCCGCCTGATTATTTCAGCGCGACGGGTCAGCTTTGGGGCAATCCTACGTATAAATGGGACGTCATGGAAAAACAAAATTTTAAGTGGTGGATAGACAGGCTTAAAAATCTTCTTTCGATGTTCGACAGAGTTAGAATAGACCACTTCAGAGGGCTTGTAGCTTATTGGGCAGTGCCTTACGGTGAAACGACTGCTCAAAACGGCGAATGGGTTGATGTTCCTTACGAAAAATTTTTCGCGGCGTTAAAAGAAAATTTCCCTGATATGCCTTTCTGGGCTGAGAACTTAGGAATAATTACTCCAGATGTCGAAGAGTTACGTAAAAAAATGGAATTGCCGGGAATGTTAGTTTTGCACTTTGCCTTTGGTAATCCTGCCGATAATCCTTATGCGCCTCATAATCATACAAGAGACAGCGTTGTCTACACTGGTACTCATAACAATAATACTTCAAGAGGCTGGTTTGAGAACGACGCAACAAACGACGAGATTAAAAATTTCTCGTCATACGTAGGCCGCGACATTATGGACGGGTACATTTTCACGAGTGAAGTAACAAGGCTCGCTGTTAGCTCCGTCGCTGATACTGCGATTGTGCCTATGCAGGATTATTTGAAACTCGGTGCTGAGTCTCGGACAAATACACCTTCAACGCCTTCAGGAAATTGGGCTTGGAAAATGCGGGCTGATGCTATTCCCGACGGACTCGCCGATAGAATTAAAGCAGCCTGTAAACTTTATGGAAGAATTTAGGAAAATTAAAAGGGGAGGTAAACTTTCATGAAAGTTTTATTAATCAACGGCAGCCCTAACGAACACGGCTGTACTTTCACAGCTCTTTCTGAAGTTGCTGAAACTTTGAACAAAAACGGAATTGAAACAGAAATTTTTTGGATCGGCAAAAAAGTTATTCACGGTTGTGTAGCCTGCTGGGCTTGTACAAAGCTCGGTAAATGCGTTTTCAATGATGACGGAGTAAACGAATTAGCAGCAAGGCTCGATGAATTTGACGGATTTATCTTAGGCGCGCCTGTTTATTATGCTGGAATTGCTGGAAGTATGTGTGCTTTTCTTGACAGATTATTTTTCTCAGGTGATGAATCAGGGGAAAAATTTGCCAACAAGCCCGGAGCAGCTGTTGTATCTTGCAGGAGAGGCGGAGCATCTGCTGCCTTCGACCGCCTAAATAAATATTTCACAATTCGCAATATGCCAATAGTTTCCTCTCAGTATTGGAATCAAGTTCACGGCAACACACCTGAAGAAGTCAGACAGGATTTAGAGGGGCTTTAAACCATGAGAACTCTCGGCGCAAATATGGCATGGCTCTTGAAATGTATCGAAGCAGGTAAAAAGTCAGGAGTTCCGCTGCCAGAACGTGAAGAAGTCATTTTCACAAACTTCATAAGATAGATAAATGACAAAGGGAGTGTTGAAAAATGTCTTGCTATTAACACTCCCAAGTTATGAATTTTCACGTTTAACTCTATATATTCTTATTTTTGAAGCTAAAATTCTGAAAACGAAACTTATTAATGGAAGATTCTTTTTCCAGCGTCCCGGCTCTTGTATCATTCGATAAAGCCATTCAAAGCCGATTTTCTGAACCCAAAGAGGAGCTCTATTTAATTTTCCTGAAAGAACGTCAAACGCTCCGCCGACACCTACGCATAAAATATTTCCTAAAATTTCGCGGTGCATGTAAACCCATTTTTCTTGGCGTGGCTGCCCCATAGCCGCTAATAAAATTTTTGCGCCGCTTTTTGCTATTTCTTCAGGAATTTTAGTATCGTTAATATCAAAAAATCCGTCTCTTGCTCCAGCGATGATTAAGCCCGGAAATTTTCTTTGCAAAATTTCAGCAGCTTCTCTTGATGTATCTCCTGAAGCTCCGCAAAAATATATAGGCCAGCCTTCGACCGAAGCGGCACGACAAAGCTGTTCAGCGAAATCTATTCCCGCAACTCTTTCTTGAACAGGCGAACCCATTATTTTCATGCCTAAACAAAGCCCGAAACCGTCAGCTAAAACCATCGAAGAATTTTTTACGATTTTATAAAATTCAGGATCTTTCACGGTCAATTCCATTCCTGTAGCGTTTAAGGTTACGATTAATTGAGCCGTTTCGCTTTCAGGATTTGAAATTAATCCGCGGGCTTTCGAGATAGCGTAATTCATTGATACATTGTCAAATTTAACTCCCCATAACGTCGGGTGAGTTTGATTATTATTTTTTTTCTTTCTTCGACGTCTGAAAATAAAAAATCCCGTGATTATGATTAAAGCTACCAGCCATTGTTCCCAAGCCGCCGCGATACTCGTCAAAGCGCAAAGCCCTGCAACTGATTGAACGGCCTCAGGGTGTTCGACTCCGTCGCTTAACATGTGAGAATAAATTTTTTCGCCTGAATTTTGTTCAGGAACATCTGAGTCTGTGAAAATTTCGCGGACAAAGTTAAAAAAAATTTCAGCTATAGGAATAGCGAAAAGGCCAAGCGATAAAAATAAAACCGTGCTTAAAATTATTCCTTTAGTGTTGCTGATAAAAGCCGTCCCTGCGACTATAACTCCCCACATTGAAGCCATTGCCCGGTCCGATTGACGATATAGATTTCCGAAACGGCTCCAAAACGCTGCGATTAAGACAAGACCCGCGAACGTCATGAAAAAAGCTCCTGCTCCTGTGGCTATACATGCTGCAAGCATTAAGACAAAAGTTACTGCCAAGACATGGCCGACAAGTCCGGGAATTTCATCTAAATATCTGAATATAAAAGGGAAGAAGCTGAACCAGATTGTTCCGACTATAAATGAAACTTTAGGGTCAAGATAAATATATTCACCGTCAGGAAAACGTATAAAATTCACAGACGGACCGAAATATGCGCACAAAGCTCCGATAACAGGATAGAAAAAAAGCCAGCCCGAGTCTTGATAGATACTCTCGGCTACTCCCGCAAAACACGCGAGCATTGCTCCGCAAACTACAACACGAGCTTCAAAACTTCCGAACCATGAAGCTAAGACAAGCCAAGCTCCGACTAAAACAATATCGCGAAAATATCCGTACTGGCGAAGGTCAAGAGTCCTTTTCAAAAAAAACTGAATCGCTATGCACAGCACGGATATAAAAATACTTCCGGCGATTACGAAAATATTTTGATTAAAGAGCGATACGTTCAAGGCCGTCCATATACGGCACGAGAGCCTTTGGAATTGTTATGCTCCCGTCCTCGTTCTGATAATTTTCGATGATCGCGATTAAAGTTCTGCCGACTGCAATTCCTGAGCCGTTGAGAGTGTGAGCGAATCTGATTTTGCCGCCGTCAGCAGGTCTATAGCGTAAATTCATGCGGCGCGCCTGAAAGTCCTCGCAGTTTGAACACGAGCTTATTTCTCTGTATTTATTTTGTGAAGGAAGCCAGACTTCTAAATCGTAAGTCTTGCATGATCCGAAGCCTATATCACCTGAACATAAATTCACGACATGATAAGGAAGTTCAAGAGCCTCTAAGACTTCGCCGGCGTTATTAGTGAGTTTTTCTAACTCGTCATAGCTTGTTTCGGGCGTGCAGATTTTCACCATTTCGACCTTATCAAATTGATGCTGACGCATTAAGCCTCGAACATCACGACCCGCCGAGCCTGCCTCGCGTCTGAAACAAGGAGTATAAGCCGTGTAATAAAGCGGCAAGTCTTTTTCTTCTAAGATCGACTCTCGATTCAAATTCGTCAAAGGTACTTCAGCGGTCGGGATCAGCCATAAATCATCGTTCTGAAGTTTATATAAATCTTCAGCAAACTTCGGAAGCTGTCCTGTACCTTCGAGAATTGCGCTGCGAACCATGAAAGGCGGCTCAACTTCAAGATAGCCATGTTTTTTAGTGTGCATGTCGAGCATGAAGTTAACAAGAGCGCGTTCCATTCTTGCTCCGAGACCTTTTAAGACAGTGAAGCGGCTTTGAGCTAACATGACGCCTTTTTCAAAATCCATAATGCCTAAGGCTTCGGCGACATCCCAGTGAGGTTTAGGCTCAAAATCAAATTTTCGAGGCTCGCCCCATTTTCTGACTTCAGGATTATCGTTTTCATCGTTGCCGATAGGAGTTGTCTTGCTTAAATTATTCGGGAGCGTCATTAGATGATTATTAAGCGTCGTTTCTGTCTCGGCTAATTCTGCGTCAAGCTCTTTGATTTTATCGCCCATGGCTTTAATTTCAACTTTGAGGGCGTTGACGTCTAAATCAGGATTATTTTTCGCCATTCCGATTTTCTTTGAACCTTCATTGCGCTTGGCCTTGAGGTCTTCAGTTTCACCGATAATTTTGCGGCGTTTAGCGTCAAGCTCGACAAGAATATCTAAATTAAAATCATGATGACGATTTTTTAAGACTTCGGCGTATTCGTCTTTGTTAGCTAAAATATATTTAATATCAAGCATTGTAAGTAGTTTCGTTCCTTTCGTTGTTATTCTCTCTGCGGACATTTCTTAATAAATTTGCCATTTCGATAGCTCCGATTGCGCAGTCGCTGCCTTTGTTGCCTGCTTTGCTTCCAGCTCTGATTAAAGCCTGGTCAAGAGTGTCGCAAGTCAACACGCCAAACAAAACAGGAACTCTATGTTCAAGACCGACAGCAGCGAGTCCCTTTGAACATTCAGCAGCAACGTAATCAAAGTGAGGAGTGTCGCCGCGAATTACAGCTCCGAGAGCAATTATAGCGTCATACTTGCCCGTCAAAGCAATTTCTTTTGCAATTAATGGAAGCTCCCAAGCACCTGGAACCCAGTAAACTTCAATCGCGCCGTTTGAAACGTCATGGCGAATCAAAGTATCCATTGCGCCATCAATTAAGCGTGAGGTTACAAGCTCATTAAAACGTGAAGCCACGATAGCGACTTTTAAGCCAGTGCCGATTAATTTTCCTTCAGTAATTTTCATTTTTATTTTTATCTCTCCTTCGTTAAATATTTAAGA
>JAFVEW010000351.1 GCA_017475805.1 Synergistaceae bacterium
AATCGCCAACGTATGGAGATTCAGGAATACAGGTTATAAAATCTGGCCAAGCTCGCGGATTTAATAAATTTGATTTTTCAACTAAATATTATCTTTCAAAAAATGTTGAAGTTGACGAAAGAAAATTACAGAAGGGCGATGTGTTAATCAATTCGACAGGCGTTGGAACAGCTGGACGAGTTACCTTGTTCGATTTAGAAGGCGATTACGTTGCCGATAATCACATCACGATATTTAGGACAAACTCACAAATGCTTCCTAAATTTGCATTATTAGCTTTAGCCATAGGAATCGGATTTAAGGAACTTGAAAAAATGGCAACAGGAGCGAGCGGACAAATTGAATTATCGCTTGAAACAATCAAAAATAATAAACTCCCGGGGCCGCCGCTTGACGTTCAGAAAAAAATCGTCGATGAGTGTGAAGCAATCGAAGTACAAATCGCCGAAGCTGAGAAAAAATTAGAAGGATTAAAAGGCAAGACGTCAGAAATTTTGGAACGTTATTTGAAGTGAAAGGAGTTGAAAGATTTTGCCGCCTGTCGTAAAAATTCTTTTTGACGTTTTAAGTGGCGTTCGTGATAATAATATAGCGTTCTATGATTTGCAAAAACTTTTGGACACGCTTGGCTTTAGACATCGCTCGAAAGGAAGCCATTTTATATAGTGGAAAGACGGCGTCGAGGAAATTATTAATATACAGCCAGACGGGAATAAAGCTAAGGCGTATCAAGTTAAGCAAGTTCGCAATATTATTTTGAAATATAAATTTAGCGTTTAATTTTTGAGGTGATATTTTCATGGATAAATACACAAAAATAATTTCGTGGTCGGACGACGACAATAAATTTTTAGTCGAAGTCCCGGAACTTCCGGGCTGTATGGCTGACGGAGCGACACCCGAAGAAGCTTTGAAAAATTCTGAAGTTATTATCGCAGAATGGCTCGAAACAGCTGAAATTCTTGGGCGCGAAATACATCGATACAACGAAAATTTAATATACGCATAGAGGATTAAAAACAAGACAGCAGAAATTTTAGAACGTTATTTGACGAGCAGTTAAAAAGTGTAACCCCGCGATTGGCAAGGCTTCATGTTCGCGGAAATAGTCAAAAAGCTCTTTCATCGTTTTTGTCTTGGAGCGTAATTAAAATTTATGAATTATTTTTTCATTTGTTCCTCAGCCCATTTATAAACACTTTCAAGAGCAGGAATTAAAGTTTTTCCGCGTTTAGTCAGCGAATATTCAACGGTTGGCGGGATAGTGTTATATTGTTTTCGTTTGACTAAATTATCTTTTTCTAATTCACGCAGGCATTTCGTCAACATTGTCGCAGTTATTCCAACTACTTTCCTTTCAAGTTCTCGATATCGAAGCGTTTGTTTTTCAGCGTCTGCAATATACCATAAAATAGGTAACTTCCATTTTTGGCCGATTATTTCCATAGCATAAAGAATCGGACATTCTGTTTCATAAATATTTTTCTCTTTTGGCAGAGGTTGTTTATTCATTTTTTGTTCAGCCTCACTATATTTTTTATAGTTATAAAGAATATTCTGCGTTCTTGTTTTTTGATTGTTACTAATTATAATTTCGCGAAAAATAGAAATCAATTTTTCAGGAGACAATCTGATTAGCAACATGAAAAATATCTTTGATAAAATTAAATTAAATAATTTAAGCGCGAAAAATCGACTCGTTCGTTCTGCAACTTGGGAAGGAATAGCTAATTTAGACGGCAGTATTAGCGAAGATACTTATAAAATTTATGACGAACTCGCAAGAGGCGGAGTCGGAACAATAATAACAGGTTTCACTAGTGTTTTCTCAAATGATTATTATTTTGACGGAATGATGAGACTTTCCGAAGATTTCTTAATTTCTCAATATAAAAAGCTCGTCGAGATTATTCATGCTCAAGACTGCGCCGCGATAAGTCAAATAGCTTTAGGGGCTTTTTATCGCGATAAAATCCAATTCGAACCCGACGAAATGACAATCGAAGAAATTAATTTAGTTAGAGAGAAATTTATTCAAGCTGCCGTTCGTGCTGAAAAAGTCGGATTTGACGACGTTCAAATTCACGCGGCTCATTTCTTTTTCTTAAGCCGTTTTATAAGTCCTGCTGTGAATCATAGAAAAGATAAATACGGCGGCTCAACAGAAAAACGCGCAAGGCTTTTGATAGAAATTTTAGACGGAATTAAAATGGCTGCTCCAAGTCTTCACGTTACAATAAAAATTAATTCAAGCGATTTTATTTTTAATGGCCTCAATGAAAATGAAAGTTTTTTAATTTGCAAAATGCTCGCCGAAGCAGGTATTGATTCTATTGAAGTCAGCGGTAACGGAACTTCAGTTGCTGGTATTCGTCCACATGAAAATGAAGGTTATTTTGCAGCTTTCGCCTCTCAACTTGCTGAAGAAATTAATACGCCTGTTATTTTGGTCGGAGGTTTGAGAAGTCTTGATTTCATGGATAAAATTTTGAACAAAACTAAAATAGAATTAATTTCACTCTCAAGGCCGTTGCTTTGTGAGCCAGACTTGCCAAATAAATTTCAGAACGGCACAGCAAGCGAATCTAAATGCGTTTCTTGTAATCGCTGTTACTCGTCGCGTTCTCATAAATGTATTTTCAGAAAAGATTAAATTAAAATGAGAGAAATAAAAGTAGCAACAGAACGCGGAACTGTTTTGACAGGCGTGCTTTTTTCGAGCGACAAGAGCAAAGACACTGACACCGTTATGATTTCAATAACAGGTATTCACGGAAATTTTTATTCAAATCATTTTTATTATAACTTTGGCGACAATCTTAATAAATTTGGCTTTGATTTTATATATGCGCAGACTAACGACGCTTTCGGAGAAATTCATACTGTCAACATAAAGACGAGTCAAGAAGAAATTATAGGCTCATGGAACGAAAGATTTTCATATACCGACGAAGACATAGAAGCCTACTTGAATTTTGCGGAACATGCAGGATATAAAAAAATAATTCTTGCAGGTCATTCGTTAGGAGCGAACAAAGTGATTTATTATTTATCGCGGCATCATGATAAAAGAATTTATAAATTTTTCCTTTTGAGTCCAGCTAATTTAACTTACATGATGTCGGGGGTAACAGAGCGCGAAAAATTTATAATTAAAACTATGGTCGAAAACGGACGCGGCGGAGAAATGCTGCCTTTTCCGTTTATGGGCTGGGTTGATTGTATTACTTATACTGCATATGACTGGCAATTTTCGGGGATATTAAGCAACGTTTTTGTAGAGCCTGATGGAGATTTTTCACAGTGCGAACGAATTACACATTCAGGCGCACTTTTAATCGGAACTTATGATAATTTCACATACGGAGACCCTTCAGGCTTCTTAAAAAATATTAACGCTCATATTCC
>JAFVEW010000352.1 GCA_017475805.1 Synergistaceae bacterium
GTTTTTATGTTCCTCGACGGATTTTATACAGTCGGCGAACAAGAACAAGCTGTCGTTACGATGTTCGGCACTATAGTCAGAACTGACACGGCGGGATTATATTTCAAATTGCCGTTTATTCAGCAAGTTCAAATTGTCGATATGACGACTCACGGAACGGGAATAGGTTATGAAACTGACAAAAATTTTCGCAACATCGTTAAAGAAGACGAGAGCGTAATGATAACGAGCGATTTTAATTTCGTTAATATCGATTTTTATCTTGAATATAAAGTTTCTGACCCTGTCGCTTATCTTTATAATTCTGACAATCCCGAAAATATTTTGAAAAATATGCTGCTTTCTTGTATTCGCGGCACTGTCGCCGATTATCCTGTTGATGAAGTCATTACGACCGGGAAAAATCAAATTCAAACTTCAGTTCGCGAAAAATTAACTGAAATGTTACGAGAAAGCAATATCGGTCTTCAGTGCGTGAATTTAACTGTTCAAGACGCAGAACCGCCGACAGAAAAAATTATTCAAGCCTTCAAAGAAGTTGAAACCGCTCGTCAAGCCCGTGAAACGATGATTAATAGCGCGAAAAAATATCAATCTGAACAAATTCCTTTGGCCGAAGCAAAAGCAGACCAAATTATTCAGCGCGCCGAAGCCGTAAAATCTGCACGAATTGCCGAAGCTAACGGACAGACAGCAAGATTTAATAATATGTTTGAAGAATATAAAACTTATCCGCTAATTACAAAACAGAGATTATATTTTGAGGCAATCGAAGAAGTTTTGCCGGACGCTAAAGTTATCATCACTGACGGCGAAAAAACTGAAAAAATTTTGCCGCTCGATAAATTTTAATTCGGAATGCGTAATGCGGAATGCGGAATTAAAAAATAATTACGAATTCCTAATTACGAATTAAATTAATGAGGTGATTTTTTATGAAAAATTTTGTTACTCGAATTGCTTTGCTTTTTATCGGAATAATTTTTATTTTGACGCTTCCATTTTCGTTTTATGTCGTTGGCCCGAACGAATACGCGGCTCTTTTTGAGTTTGGAAAAATCGTTTCGATAATCGACACTCCGGGAATTAAATATCGTCTTCCTGTCGTTAATACTGTTCGACATATTTCAAAGAAGTTGCATCTCTATGATATTCCGCGCTCAGGAGTCATTACGAAGGATAAAAAATCAATGATTTCTGATAATTACGTAACGTGGAAAGTCATTGACCCTGTGAAATATATTCAAACTTTAAACGCTGTTGAAGCTCGCGCCCGTGAAAGAATTGAAGCGGCCGTTTATAACGCCGTGAAAAATGTAATTTCATCGATGACACAAGACGAAGTTATCGAAGCTCGCGGCGGAAAACTTTCGGTGAAAATCGCAGAAGATTCAAATTCAGACATTGGCCTTTACGGAATTGCTATTGTTCAAACTGAAATGAAAGCTCTCGATTTGCCGGACGATAATAAATCTGCAGTTTACGAACGAATGATTTCGGAGCGTCAGAATATCGCCGCATCGTTCACGGCTGAAGGAAATTCAGAAGCTCAAAAAATTCGCAACGCTACAGACAAACAGACGGCTATTAAATCTGCACAAGCTGAACAAAAAGCCGCGATTTTGATTGCCGAAGGGGAAGCAGAATATATGAAAATTTTGCAAACTGCTTACGACACTCCGGAGAAGGCTGAATTTTATAATTTCCTTCGTTCTCTTGATGCTTTGAAAAAATCGCTAAAGGGCAAAGGCGAGAAGACTATCATTTTAGATAAAAATTCTGCGCTTGGAAAAATTTTGTATAACAGCGAGGAATGAGGAATTATTTTTAATTCGGAATTCGGAATGCGTAATGCGGAATTGTTTTTAATGAGAAATGAGAAATTAGAAGTGAGAAATGATTTTTTCATTCCTAATCTCTAATCTCTAATTTCTAATTATCTTTTCGTTCCGAATTAAATCCTTATTCCTTTATGTTTTACGCTTTTTGACTTATAATAACATCGTTAAAATTACTTATTTATAAGGAAGGTGTTTTTTATGAAGCGTAAGTTGTTTGTACTTTCAGCTATTTTTTTGCTAACAGTATGCGTTACTGGAGCTCTAGCAGCTTCAAACAGTCCGAACTCTCCGGGCTTCGTTAATCCTATTAAATCCGTCCCAACAAAAACAGTTACCCCCCAAGATTTAACTAGTGCAAGTGCTGCTGCAACGGCTAGTACAGCTGTATCTGTCAAGACAAGCTCGATCGATAACAAAAAATATCCGTATCAGGCTTCAGCAGTTTTAATTGCCCCAAAGGATTATCCTTACCCGGAACAATGGCCGTCTGCTAATTTCGATTTAAATATAAAATTCACCCCGTCAGGCTCAATTCCAACAACCGGCACTAATACGAGTGCTGATTTTGTATTTATAATCGATACAACAGGCTCAATGGCGACCGACATCGAAAAAGTCAAAGCTCAAGTTTCAAGTTTTTCAAATGCCATAACCGAAAAGGGCGTTGATTTACGTTTTGCAGTCATTGAATATCGCGACATTACCGTTGACGGCGCGGGTTCAACAAAAATTCACACTTTTGCTAGCGGCGGCAAATGGACATCAGACAGTTCAGAAGTTGCTTCGTGCCTCGAAAGTCTTACAGCTGAGGGCGGCGGCGACGGACCTGAAACTCCGACGAATGCCTTTGCAAAGATGCTTTCTGAACTTGGATTTAGAGCTGGTGCTTCACATTTCGCTTTCTTGTTGACGGATGCGCCTTCAAAAGGAAACGGCGTAATAGTTTCTGACACTTCCGACTCCACAGAAGATTACGATTATATCGACGAAATTGAAGAAACTGCGTCTGACGATCAAATCGTTCAAATGTCTGACATAATTACTGATAGTTCTCGTTTTTATATTCGCACTTCAGTTGTAAGTTATCCTCGCTATGAAGAACATTACAGCAGTCTTTTTAAATCAACGGGCGGAACTTTCATTGATATAAACGGAGAAGGTTTTGCTGATGAAATGTTGACTTTTGCTCAAAATATTTCAGATACGACTACGACAGCTGCATCTGTGAAACTCGATGTTCTTGAACGAGGAAGCATTTCTGATTATTTTGACACTGCCCCAGCGAAAGGAATGATTGAAAACATCAACGATAGCGGCTCATACGTTGATTCTGACGGAAATGCCGTAACAGAGACTTCGCTCGCAGCATTAGCAAACATCGAAGAACAAAAGTACCGCAAGGGCGGTTTCACAGCAGACGGCAACACACGTTTAATTCTTCGAGTTCAAACAACGCAAGATGGTGTCGTTACATTTTCTATTCCCGAAAATTTGGGAGGCAAATTGGAATCGCTTCAGAGTTCTTCAGAAACGACAGCAAAAGACAGCACAAACTCGATTGAAACAAGCCGTTCGCTTATTATTCACGCTGTACCGGTAGTTTTGATTCACGGCTTTACTAAAGGCTCTACTGTCGACGGCTCTTACGGAAAATCAAACACCGACAAGGGCATTAGAGGAAAGCTGAACGCTGCGGGAATGAAAGATTATGTTTTCGCTTGCAATTATCAAGGCGAGAACGGTCCAAGAACAAACATTCCGTCAGATACAGCCAACACAAAAATTTTTAAACAAATTGCAAAAGCTGTTA
>JAFVEW010000353.1 GCA_017475805.1 Synergistaceae bacterium
ATTGTCTGTACTATAGGACCTGCAAGCGATAATTTTGAAACTCTAAAATCAATGGCTGAAGCAGGTATGAACGTCGCGAGATTAAATTTTTCTCACGGCGATTATGAAGGACACGAGAAAAAATTAAAATTAATTCGCCGGGTCGAACGCTCAACTAAAAAGCCCTTAGCCGCATTATTAGATACTAAAGGCCCGGAAATTCGTACGGGACATGTTGCTGGCGGCGAGATAACTTTAACTCAAGGCGAGAAAATTATTTTATCTTCATGCGAAGAAGCATTTGAAGGCACGCCCGAAAAAGTTTGGGTGAATTATAAATTATTAGCTCATGAAGTCGAACCGGGACAAAATATTTATATCGATGACGGAACATTAAATCTTGAAGTCGAAAAAATTGACGGCGATGACGTTCACTGCAAAATCGTAGTAGGCGGCGCACTGCGAAACACTAAAGGAATAAATCTTCCCGGCTCTGATATAACTCTCCCTGCTCTCTCTGAAAAAGACAAAGAAGACATAGCTTGGGGTATTCAGCACGGCATGGAATATTTAGCTGTCTCTTTCGTCAAGACCGCACAGGATATTAAAGACGTTCGCAGACTTATTCAAAGCTACGGCGGAACAATGAAAGTTTTAGCTAAAATCGAAACTCGTCAGGCAGTTCAAAATATTGATGAGATCGTTGACGTTGTTGACGGCGTTATGGTAGCTCGCGGGGATTTAGGCGTTGAAGTTGCTACAGAAGACGTGCCGCTCGTTCAGAAAAAAATTATCGAGATGTGCAGAGTTCGCGGAAAAGTTGTCATAGTTGCGACTCAAATGCTCGACTCTATGATAAGAAACCCAAGACCGACACGCGCCGAAGCCAGCGACGTTGCTAACGCCGTTCTTGACGGTACCGACGCGGTAATGTTATCAGGCGAAACAGCTTCAGGAAATTATCCCGTCCAAGCCGTTGCGACAATGCGTCGAATCGTTGACAGAGCTGAAAAAGAATTAGGCTTATGGGGCAATCATTTATCCGCATCGGCAAGCAAGCCTAACGAGCCAAGCCCGTCTGAATTACAGGGTATTCCTGTCCCTGATGCAGTCAGCGGAGCAGCAGTCTTAATCGCTCGACAAATTAAAGCTCCCGCGATAATCTCTCTAAGCCGCAGCGGACTCACAGCGAAAATGATAAGCAAACATCGCCCCGAGTGTCCGATTTTAGGCGTTACTCCGAGTCAGCAGACTTGGCGGGAGCTTGCGCTATGGTGGGGAGTACAGCCTGTTAGACTTTCAGAAATGTCGGATATTAACGTCGCGGCGCGTGAAGCTATAACAACATGCGTGCATCAAAAATTATTGCCAGAAGGTGAGCTTGTTGTAATCACAGCCGGAGTCCCTGTAGGCCGTCCGGGTTCAACTAATGTCGTTGAAGTTTTGACTACAGGAACAATTTTATTATCAGGAACGCCTTTATCGACTCGAAATGCTGTCGGAAAAGTCTGCATAGCCCGAACGCCTCAAGAAGCTATAGAGAAAGCTACGCCGGGCTGCGTTTTAGTTGTTCGTCAATTAAGCGAAGAATATAAACCTGTGCTTGATAAAGTCGGAGCTGTTTTATTCGAGAGCGGATTGTTATTCTCAGAAGGCGGAGCTTTGGCGATGGATTATAACCTGCCTTGCATTGTCGGCGTTGCTGATGCGTTTTCAACTTTAATGGACGATGACACTGTTTCGATTGACGGAACGCGCGGGCTTGTTTATCGCGGAGTCGTGAGACTCGTAGTTTAATTAGGAGGTAAAAAGTAGGAAATTAGGAAGTAAAAAAATCAATTCCTAACTCCTCACTCCTAATTCCTACTCATTAAAAATGTGGTCAAATATCAGAAGTTTATTAGACATTGCGATTGTTTCATTAATAATTTATAGAATTTTAGTCGTTCTTGTCGGCACGCAGGCTGTGCAGTTAGTTAAGGGTGTTATTTCCCTTGCGCTGCTATGGTGGCTCGCGGCGATGTTTAGATTTCGTTTATTATCGTGGTTTTTGGGAAGTTCGCTGCTTGCGTTGAGCTTGGCCGTTCCGATCGTTTTTCAGCCGGAACTTAGAAAAATGCTTGTCGAACTTGGACGCGGACATTTTTATAAGCGTCAGATGTCGACGGACGAAGCCGAAGTCAAAGTTAATAATATCGCAAAGGCTCTGCAATATCTCAAAGCTAATAAAATCGGCGCGCTTATAGTCCTTCAGCGTGAAGACGCTTTAGGCGAATATACAGACACAGCTATTCACTTAAACGCAGATATAACTCAGGAATTAATCGAAGCTATCTTCTGGGTTAATAATCCTTTGCACGACGGTGCTATCGTTATTGACCGTTACAAAATTATTTCAGCTGCATGTTATTTACCTTTAGCTGACGTTCCTGAAGTTTCACGCTTCTATGGCACAAGACACAGAGCAGCACTCGGAATAACACAGAAAACTGACGCTCTTGTCTTTGTCGTTTCAGAACAGCGCGGTGAAATTTCCTTAGCTGCTTCGGGAAGACTCGACAAGAATATAAAAGATTTTCAAATTGAAAAAAATTTAATGTATTACTTCGTCGGCGACAAAGTCGTTTCAGGCTGGAGAGGACACTTGAACGAACTTAAAAAACTTTTATGGGCAAACACTCATGTATCTGATCCGGGCGGAATGGGAGGTCTTGTAAATTAACAATGAAAAATTTTAATCTCGATAAAATTCTATCTTCTTCTTGGACTTTATGGGGACTTTCGATTTTGCTTGCTTTCGGAATGTGGATTTACGTTACGGGACTCGAAGAAAGCGAATATATAACGCGCCAATTCTCATGCCCGATTGAATATCGCGGGCTTGATTCTCAAACTATAATTCGCGGGCGTCTCTCTGAAGCTGATATTGAAATTCGCGGCTCTGAAGAAGCAATAATGAGGCTCGATTACAATTCCGTTAAGGCTTACGTTGACGCTCGAAATTTAGTTCCAGGCAAACGCTACACTGTTAATATAAATGTAGATTTGCCGCCGAATATAAATTTAGTTTCGTGTTTTCCGTCGCAGGCAACTTTAGATTTAGTCCGCCAAGTTACCCGTTTAATGACTGTTGAAACAGTTTTGCCGCAAAATATTCCTGAAGGCCATTATATCGAAGGCGTTGAAATAATCCCTAAAGAAGTCGGCATTCGAGGCGCGGAAGATGACGTCGTTAAAATCGGTTCAGTCAGAATAACTCCGACAATCGAAGAATTACAAGAAGGCGGAGAGCGTTTAATGGCCGTGAAATTTTCTCAGTCAGAAGCCTTTGAAGGCAATGTAACCGTTGAGCCTGCTCAAGTTCGTTTTCATGGAAATTTAGTGCGCGGCCTTCCGCGTAAGAGAGTCCCTGTTAATGTCAGACTTACAGGCAAACTTGATGATGATTATGAGATCCGCGCCATTACGACAGACCCGTCTGAAGTTCAAATTGAAGGCAAGCTTGAAGACCTTGCGAAAATAGAAACTATTGACACAGAAGTTATAGATGTATCGTCAACTAATGAAAATCAAAATATAGTCGCGCCGTTACGACAGCCTGAAGTTGAAGGAGTCTCGCTCGTCAATAATTCTTCAGTCCGAGTCAGCCTGCAGCTCAGTGAGGCTCGTGCAGAAACTTTATTGACTAATATTCCTGTTGAACTTCGGAACGCTAACCCGATGCAAAATTGGGAAGCTAATCCATCGAGTGTTTCAATTACGATTGAAGGCCGACCGTCTTTAATTTCAAAATTTTCTCGCGAAGATATTAATATAAAAGCCTATGTGGACATGACAAATATTTTTATGACTCCTGTAACGCTTCCTGTTAAAGCTGAAATCGTTTCAAACGACTATGCTTTCAGAATTACGAAAATCGATCCGCAGAATATAACGATAAACGATTTGGAAAATGGCTTAGATTTTTCTAAGTGATTTGACAGATTTTAATTTGAAGTCTATAATTCCGCGCAATGCAATTCAAATATATATTGTCCACATCAACAATATCTTTTCTATATTCTTTTCAGTGATAACAACAGCCGAGGAACGTAAGAACCCCGGCTTGATATTTTATTTAAGTAGGAATTAGGAAGTAAAAAAATAAAAGACTTTCTAATTTAGAAACGCGCTGACTTTGTCTTTTACTCTTGAACCGTCGGCGAGACCTTTAGCTTTTGCCATAACGGCTTTCATTAACTTGCCCATGTCTTTTGGCGATGAGGCGTTAATTTCTTTCGCGGCTTCTGAAATTAAGGCGTCAATTTCTTCGTCGCTTAATTGCTTGGGCAGATAAGGCTCAAGAATTTTAATTTCAGCAAGCTCCGACTCTGCACGGTCATCAGCTCCGCCTGCTTTATATTGTTCGGCGGCGTCTTTCCTTTGTTTGATTAATTTCTTGATTACTGTATAAACGTCATCGTCTGTAATTTCGGCTGCTTTGCCCTTGTCGGCTTGAAGTTTTTGAAGCTCGGCCTTCAACATTCTCAGAGTCGAGAGTTTCGGCTCTGTTCGTTCTTTCATTGCTTGCGTTAAATCGTGCGTAATGTCCTGAGTTAATGACATAAAAAAATTTCCTTTCTCAAAATAAAAAATAAAATAGTGAGGAGCTGAAAAACTTTTTTTTAATTTCTCACTCCTCACTCCTAATTCCTAACTCAAACTAAGCTGGATTCCTGTGGCGCATACTTTTGCGTTTACGGGCGGCCTCAGCGCGTTTGATTTTTTTCGCGTCGCTGGGTTTCTCGTAATGTTCACGTCTGCGCGCTTCGCGGAGTGTTCCTACTCTCGCTACTTCACGTTTGAATCGCCTGAGGGTATCCTCGAGAGACTCTCCGTCCTTACGGGTTACTGTCGTCATGTTAAAATCCCTCCCTTCGGATTCTTTCGGCAATCGGTGTTAGCCAGGAGGCCAACCGAGATTACGTCCTGCTAATAAATGCAGATGGAGGTGAGGTACTGTCTGCCCGCCTTGTTCGCCTGTATTGATTACCATTCTGTAACCGTCTTTTTCGAGGCCAAGCTCTCGGGCAACTTTCACGGCACTGCTCATCAAGTTACTCCACACTGCAGGGTCATCAACTGCGATTCCTGACTTATAATGTTTCTTCGGGATAACAAGAACATGAACAGGTGCTTGAGGATTAGAATCCTTAAACGCGACGACGTTTTCATCACTATAAATAAAATTCGCGGGAATTTCGCCGTTTGCTATCTTACAGAAAATACAATCGTCCATTAAAATTTACAGCCTCCTAAAAATAACGCTCAAATTTTATAGCAAAGTTTGAAATTAAACAATTAATATATATACTTATTTTTTTAACGTTTGCTAAAATCCTTTAATCTGTGATATAAATTACTTTAATTATTAAAAATAAATTTTCCATTTATTAATTATATTAATTATATTAATTAAATGAAAGGATTTGATTCGCAGTATGAGTATTGAAGTTTATTTGGCGGCGTTGAAAGACCTTTTGATGCAATCGGGCTTCTTCGCACTAACGCAAGGCAACATTATCATGATTATCGTCGCGTTTGTCCTGCTTTATTTGGCTATCGGCAAGGGTTTTGAACCTTTATTGCTTGTTCCGATTGCTTTCGGTTGCTTGCTCGTCAATCTTCCGCTTTCAGGAATTTGGGACGAATTCAACGAGACGACTCACACGATCGGCTTCTTACGCTCGTTATATTACGGCGCAGAATTTGAAATTTATCCGATTTTAATTTTCTTGGGCATCGGAGCAATGACAGATTTCGCCCCGTTGATCGCCAACCCGATTACATTTTTATTAGGCGCGGCGGCACAGTTCGGAGTTTTCGTCGCTTTCATCGGAGCGAACTGGCTTGGAGCTTTGACTAACGGCCTTGTGTCATTCAATATTAAAGAAGCCGCAAGTATTGCTATCATCGGCGGAGCTGACGGTCCTACGAGTATTTATTTAACGGTCATGTTAGGGCAGACTCAAATTTTAGGAGCTGTAGCCGTTGCTGCGTATAGCTATATGTCATTAGTTCCTATGATTCAGCCGCCTGTTATTTACATGATGACTTCAAAGAAAGATAGAGGCATCGTTATGGGACAGCTTCGTCCTGTCAGCAAACGCGAGAAAATTTTATTCCCGATCATCTGCACGGTTGTTTCAGGATTAATTCTTCCTGCGTGTGTGCCGCTTGTCGGAACTTTGATGTTTGGAAACTTATTAAGAGAATGCGGAGTTACTGACAGACTCAGCAACACAGCTCAGAACGAATTAATGAATATTGTTACAATCTTCCTTGCTCTTTCAGTCGGCTCAACGATGGCTGCAGACAAATTCTTGACGGCTGGAACACTTGCTATTATCGCGCTCGGCCTTGTTGCATTTGCTTTCTCTACATTCGGCGGACTTGTCTTCGGTCAGATTATGAAAATTCTCTCCGGCGGCAAGATCAACCCGATGATCGGAGCGGCTGGAGTTTCGGCTGTTCCTATGGCGGCGCGTGTTGTTCAGCGTTGTGTCCAGAAAGAATATCCCGGACATTTCTTATTAATGCACGCAATGGGCCCGAACGTCGCAGGAGTTATCGGCACGGCAGTTGCTGCGGGCGTCATGCTCACATTATTATCGCGCTAAAGAAATTTAATTATGGTCTGAACAGAATCGGCTGCTCTATATTTGAGCGGCTGATTTTTTTATTTTTATTGAA
>JAFVEW010000354.1 GCA_017475805.1 Synergistaceae bacterium
ACTTCTCAAAAATTAAGAAAGGACGTTTTAATCATGAAAAATTCTTTATTTGTAAATTTTTTTGAACATAAAGCAGTTATTTTTGCTATCATTGTTCTCGTTGCGTTGTGTTGTTCACCTGTCGCGGCTTTAGCAAGTCAAAATGATTTGCCCTGGAATACCGCTCTTGACAAGCTCGTTAATGCTTTTTCCGGCAGAACTGCATTACTCGTTTCTATGATTGGTATTTTCTTCGCCGGCGGTATGTTAATTTTCGGCGGAGATTTAGGTAACTTCGGAAAAATGGTCATGATGATTGTTCTTGTAGGTTCAATGATGGGAGCGTTATCAACCGTTGCAAGTACTTTCATTACAACTGAAGGCTGTCTGATTTTATGATGTTGTACAACGATGAAGAAATCAGGGTCATTCCTGTACGAAAAAGTCTTACACGGCCTCAACTTATTTGCGGTTGTGATAGGGTTTTATTCCTGCTTTTAATGCTGGTTTGTATCACGCTAATTTTTCCCGGCGGTATAGGTGCAGGAAATTATGTCAATGTCATTATTGGTATTGCATTTTTTCTTATTGGCGTTCAAGTTTTGGCTGTCCTTGCAAAGTATGACCCTCTTTTTAGTCAAATTTTCAGCAGAGCTGTCAAATATCAGGATACTTATGTTGCTACATCTTATGTTTCAAGACCTGATAAAGAATATTAAAGGTTTGTGCGGCTGTTTTATGGCAACCGCACTTATCTCTCATTTTTTCAGAAAGGAGGATTTTTATTTTGTGGTTCTTCTCTAAAAATCGTAAGAAACAAGACGGTTTTGCTGAACTTCTGAATTATTCTCACATGGTCGCCCCCGAAGTCATGGGTCTTAAAAACGACGGTTTTCTTGCAGGCTTTTGGCTCACAGGACCTGACATTGAAAGCTCAACAGCGCAAGAACTTGAACATTTAAGCGAAATGATGGCTCGTACTGTCAATCAGCTCGATACGCATTGGTGTATTCATTTTGAGTTTTTTAGGCGTGAAGCACACAACTATCCTGACGGAAATTTCAAAGAAACTACAACACAAATTATAGATGAGGAGCGGCATCTGCAATTCAAGGAAGAGGGCGGACATTTTGAATCAATACAATCTATTTTTATTACTTATGTTCCGTCTAATTTTGAAAAAAATCGCTGGTTTCAGAGAATTAAAAAATTTTTGTTTGGTTCTGACAGTGAAAATGATGAAAGTATTGTTGAAAAACGGCTTGAACGCTTCGAGGAAGTTTTGCGCACTCTGAAAGATTCATTGAGTTTAATTATGAGAGTCAGACGAATGACTTTTCATCCTGACCCTGTGCCTGATCCGTTTTCAGGGACTTCTGAAATTCTTGAAGTTGTAAATGCTTGTGTAAATGGCAGGTGGCATCCTGTAAGACTTCCGGCGTTCCCGTACTATCTTGACTGCACTCTTGCAAGAGATTGTATTAACGGTGAACAACTCGAATATAATAATGAGTATATTCAGTGCGTTTCGCTCGTGAATTATTCTGCCGGAACATTTCCTGCAATTTTATCAGCTTTACAAACTCTGCCCGTCTCATTTAGGTGGTCAAATAGATTTATTATGACTGATATGCGTGAAGCTATGGGGCAAATTGAGACTAAACGCAGACAATGGGCGCAAAAAATCCGCAGTCTTTTCTCTCAAATTACAGGCTTGCAAACAACAAGAGTAAATCAAGACGCTGTAGCAATGGTTGAAGATTTAGATAACGCCTTGCAGGACGCTCATTCAGGCGAAGTAGCCTTTGCTAATCACACTTCAACAGTAATCTTGAGAAGTACCAATCTTGAAGTACTTGAAGAAAGTGCGCGCGAAGTTGTAAAAATCTTTGAAAAAGCCGGATTAGGAGCAAGAATTGAAACTATTAACAACTTTGAAGCGTTTTTAGGTTCGTTGCCCGGTCATGGTAAAGAAAACGTTCGCAAGCCTTTACTGACAAGTTTTAATTTCGCTGATATTGTGCCTTTATCTAATGATTGGATAGGCGATAAATATTGTCCTTGTCCTTTCTATCCGCCTAATTCTCCAGCGTTGCTTCAAGCCGCGACTGTTGGAAGCACGCCTTTTTCGCTAAATCTTCACAGCGGTGATGTAGGTCATACTTTGATATTAGGTCCTACAGGTTCAGGGAAGTCGACACTGCTGGCAACTATTGCCGCTCAATTTCAAAGATACGACAAAGCACAAATATTCTTCTTCGATAATGGTAAATCTATTTATCCTTTGTGCGAAGCTCTTGATGACTCCGTATTTTATGACTTAGGACAAGCCGCGAATACTATAAATTTGTGTCCGTTGGCTCAAATTGATGACCCTGAAGTCATGAACTGGGCGGCTGAATGGCTTGAAATGCTTATTGAAATGGTTGCGCCCGGTCTTGTTACTCCGGCAAGACGTATTTTGCTCAATGACGCTTTGAAAAACCTTGCGGCAAGCACTACCTGTGCGTCTGAACGAACTTTAACAGAGTATATAACTTCTGTGCAAGACGAAGAAATAAAAGCTGCTTTAGGTTTTTATAGTCTTAATCAAAGCGGAGGCTATCTCCTTGACGGAGACCACGATGACATCAACTACGCCGCTTTTAATGTTTTTGAAATAGCTTCACTGCTTGAACGAGAAAAAATAGCTCCTGCTGTCCTTACTTACTTATTCTTTCAAATACAACGGAGATTAAAAGGTGCGCCGTCTTTACTCGTTATAGATGAGGCATGGACTGCAATGCGCGATAAGTTATTTTCAGAAAAAATAAGAGGCTGGCTTAAAACTTTTAGAAAATTAAATTGCGCCGTCGTTCTTGCTACTCAGTCTATCGCGGACGTTGTTAATAGCACTATTCGGGACGCTGTTTTTGAGAGCTGTCCTACAAAAATTTTACTTGCTAATCCTGACGCAAAAAGCAATAAAATCGGCGAATTTTACCGTGATTACTTGCAACTTAACGAGCGTCAAGTGAATTTAATTGCTCACATGACACGAAAACGTGAATACTACATCATTTCACCTAAAGGACGCAGATTATTCAGTCTCGGATTAGGTCCTGTCGCGCTGTCTTTTGTTGGTGCAAGCGGTGCTGAAGATTTAGCACGAATTAGAGAACTTAAAGAACGTTACGGTCGGGAATGGCCTATTCAATGGCTTTCTGAAAGAGATTTGCAGGATTGGGCTGAACTTTGGCAAAAAGTAGACCGCTCCTTTGAAATTCAGCTTTTCCGTAAAGAATGGAGAGATAAATTCAATGAAAAAATTATTTAGTATTTTTGTAATTATATTTACGTTTGTATCTGCTCCGGCTCATGCTTGGTGGCTTTGGGTTAATGGCTTTCCTGTTCAGGAGGGAACTCAATTAGATAAATTAGCCGCTGACATTCACGAGGTTGAAGAACAACTTACCATGATTAAGCAACATATGGCAATGTTAAATTCACTAAAATCAAGGCTTTTAGAACTGGGAACGGGGCAAATTATGGAAGTTTTTACGGAAGCTCAATCTGTTTTACAAAATGCTAAAAGTCTAACTGCTGATATTTCAAACTTCGGCACGGCTTTTAAGGAGCATTTTCCTGATGATTACAACA
>JAFVEW010000355.1 GCA_017475805.1 Synergistaceae bacterium
ATGGCGCGACTAAAGGCTTTGAAGCTGCAGCGGGAACTATAGTTATGCGTTCTGCTGTTACCGGCACGGGCGGCGAAATTTCATTATCAGGGAACGAAGATATATTAAACGCTTTTGGCCTTAATGAAATTCAAGCTTCTGTTGAAAATAGCTACAGCGTTACAGTGAAAAATGCTCACGATAATTCTCTAATTGCTGAACGTCTTGAAATCACAGGAAATAGATTAGTCGGAGTTATTCATAAAAACGTCGATGTTGAATTTGATTCTATGTTAGGAATAACCTCGAGTTTCGATGACGCTAGTAAAAATTTCGTTTTCAAAGAAGCTAATGTTAGTGAAGTTTTGCTTCATCTTGCCGACAACACAACCGTGATTCAAAGCGGTGCTTCCGAAGGCGAGGACGTTATGATTAATATCGGCGATATGAGATGCAACGCTCTTGGCCTTGACGCTGTGAATGTAATGAGCCAAGAAAAAGCAGCTCAATCGCTCGGGATAATCGATTTAGCGACGGATAAAATTTCCATGCAACTTGCAAAGCTCGGAGCTTCTCAAAATAGACTCGAGCATCACATTGGAAATTTAACGGACGAAATGGAAGCCTTAATAGAAGCAAACAGCACGATACGCGATGTAGATTACGCTAAAGAAATGATGGAATTTACGAGAATTAGAATCTTAATGGAATCGAATTCGGCAATGTTAGCGCAATCGAATACAATTCAGACTAATAGCATTTTAAATTTAATGAGGAGTTGAAAAGACAATTAGGAATTAGGAAGTAGGAAGTAGGAACTGAAAAAATAATTCCGCATTCCGCATTCCGCATTCCGAATTAAAAAAATGGCATTTGGACCAGAATTTATTTTGGGACTCGCAGGGGCTTTGAAGAAATTTTTGCCTCTGCGGGTCAATCGTATCGAGGGCGGCGAATCTTGGGTCGCTCTAAAGACTTCAAATGAAAATTGGCTTTTATTATCGTGGACATCAGGTGCTGCGGGTGTTTGTCCAGCTTCGCAGAGTGAAATCGCTGCAATAAAAGAATTTTCTCCGGCGCGGGCATCAATATCAGAAGCTTTAAAAAGCAGACTTTTACACGGCGGCGAAATTATTTCGGTGAGACAGTTAAATCACGATAGAATTTTAGAATTTGAAGCAAGACGAAGAATTTCAGCGGGAGTTAGTACCCGTTATTTTTTAATTTTGGAAATCACTGAACCTGTAGCGAATTTTTTATTGCTCGACGAAAATCACAAAATTGACGAGGCTGCACGACATTCAACGCCCGATGTTAATTCTTTCAGAACAATTTTGCCCGGACATATTTACACAGCTCCGCCGGCTTTTGAAGGAATCGAAATTGATAAAATTCGCTCTCTGAATTTCGAGGACGTTCAAAATATCAAAGGCATCGGCAGACCTTTGGCGCGTTTGATTCAATCTCAATTTGAAAATCGAGAGCCTATTTCGTGGCTAAGTGCTTTGAAAGCAGCTAGTAGTGATGAATCCTCAATGAAATGTTTCTTGATAAAAAAAAATAATTACATCACGAGATTTGA
>JAFVEW010000356.1 GCA_017475805.1 Synergistaceae bacterium
GAACGACGAAAAAAATTTAGATTTCGTTATTTGCTTGAATTACGGCGGGCGCGCTGAAATTATTGACGCCGTGAACGATTTAATAGCGTCAGGTGCAAAAACTCCCGTAAGTGAAGAAGATTTGAGAAAACATTTTTATTTGCCCGACGTTCCTGACCCCGACTTAATTATAAGAACAAGCGGCGAATTAAGACTTAGTAACTTTTGGCTATGGGAAAGTGCTTACAGCGAATTTTATTTCACTGATATTCATTGGCCGGATTTTGATAAGGCTGAATTAGACAAAGCCTTAGAAAACTACGCAGGGAGGGACAGACGCTATGGCGGCCTTAAAAAATAGTAAAGCTGAAAAAAAAGAACTTCAACTTAGAGCTTTAAGCAGCGTTTTCATAGTTTTAATTGTCTTAGGAGCAATTTATTACGGAAAAATCGTTTGGACTGTAATTGCTTCGTTAATAGCTTTAGTTTCTCTCGATGAATATTACAGATTATTAAGCCGCGTCAAAAATACAAAACTTTCACCCGGCATTGGCTATATTATTTCTGCTATTTTTTTATTTGCAGCAACAAGAGAAAATCCTCAAGCAATAATCTTAGCTATGATTTTGTCGCTGAGTGTCTTTTTCGTGTTCACGCTCGAAATTTTTAAGCGTCAATATTACAAAGGTATCAGCGGCGCAATCTACAACGCCGGCGGAATAATCTCAGGAATTTTGTATATCACAGTGCCTTGGGTCTGCATGATTATGCTGCGAGATTACATAATAGGCCGCGAAATTTTAATGACTTTATTTTTTTGCACTTGGGCTTGCGATGTCGGAGCTTATATCGGCGGAAAAGCCTTCGGTTCTGCAAAACTCTGTGAATATGTCAGTCCCGGCAAAACTATTCAAGGCTTCGTCGCGGGCATAATTGGAAGTTTGCTGGCAAGCGCGGCGGCAATTTACTTTTTTGCTCTTCCAAGCAGCATGATTTATATCGGATTTATCTGCGGCATTGCAGGCCAAGTCGGAGATTTAATCGAGAGTTTAATTAAGCGTGAGACAGGTCAAAAAGATTCAGGCGTTTTGATTCCCGGTCATGGCGGAATGTTGGATAGATTTGACAGCATTTTATTTAACGGCCTTTTAACATATTTAGTTTTAAGAATAATTTTATAAATACAAAATATAAAAATGATTAATTTAGGCGTTATCGGCGCGACGGGCAGCGTCGGGAGTTCTGTAATGTCCGTGTGTGAGGCTTGGCCTGATAAAATTCATGTCGAAGCCTTAGCTGCGAATAAAAAATCTGAAAAATTATTAAATCTTGCCGAAAAATTTAACGTCAAAAAATTTTTTGCTTACGAACAAGACGGCGAGGCAGGTCTCGAAGCTCTCGTTAATGACGAAAATATTAATCACGTCGTCTTCTCTTCGTCAGGAACAGACGCTATAAAATCTTTGTGCAAGGCTTTGAAATTAGGAAAAACTGTTTCACTCGCTAATAAAGAAAGCATCGTCGTAGCAGGCGGCTGGGTGATGCCTCTCGTTAAAAATTCTGAGCAGTTAAGACCCGTCGACAGCGAACATAACGCTATATGGCAATGCCTTCACGGTGAAGATAAAAAATTTGTGAGAAAAATTTATCTCACAGCTTCAGGAGGGCCTTTCAGAAATTTCTCGTATGAAGAATTAAAAAATGTTACTCCCGAAATGGCTTTGAAGCATCCTGTCTGGAACATGGGCGCAAAAATCACGATAGACAGCGCAACTTTAATGAATAAAGGCATTGAGTTAATCGAGGCTATGATTTTATTCGGACTTAATGAAAATCAAGTTGACGCTTTAATATCGCCGGGTTCATTTGTTCACGGACTTGTAGAACTTGAAGACGGAAGCGTTAAATTATTAGCCGCTGAGCCGGATATGAAACTGCCTGCAGCGTCGTGTCTATTTTGGCCGGAAAGATTTTTTCCATCGTCTGACTTCAAAAGGCCAAGTTATAATCTTCGTGAAATAAAATTCCTTGAGCCTGACGAAAAAAAATTTCCTGCTATTAGAATTGCCCGCGACGTTATGAAACAAAAAGGTTCTTATCCTGCAGTTTTAGTCGGTGCTGATGAGGTAGCTGTAGATTTATTTTTGAAAGGCAAAATTCTTTTCACGGATATTGCTGCTTTAGTCGAAGAAACTCTAAGCTCTTGGGATTTACCTGAAGCTAAAAATCTTGACGAAATGATTAATTACGTGAGCGAAGCTAAACGTATGGCAACTGAAATTTCTGAGAAAAAACTGTCCACCAATTAAAGTAGACAGTTTTTATTTTTGCTTAGTTTAATTATTTATATTCCGCTGGATAATTTATCTGCGCACCTGCATATTCA
The DNA here is from genome assembly GCA_017475805.1 of Synergistaceae bacterium. The sequence goes on from JAFVEW010000356.1 coordinate 2,366, forward strand.
AGCGGCCAAACTGTTTTGTATTTTCCATCCTGAACTTGAGCAATCGCTATCGAAGCAAAAATATTGTTGTTGTAATGCTGTTTTCCTGCGAACATGTGATCTTCAAATTTAATTCTGCTGTACGGCAAAATAATTTCAGGGCCATTCGGGAATTTTTCTTGTATATCGAGGGCTTTTAATGCGTCTTTAACTGCGCTGCCTTCCGTAGTTCCGGCATTCTCAAAGGCCGTTTTCAAAATCCAAGTTGCTGTGAATGATTCAGCTGAATGTCCGTTCATATCGATGCCGTATTCTTGCTTAAATTCAGCGTTGATGTCCTGTCCTTTTGTGATGTCGGGGTTCCATTCTACAACAGAAGCAACACCGTTGGAAATTCCCTGATTATTCTGAAGGAAAGTCGGGTCTGTGTAACCGTTTGCCTTTGCTACGATGATAGGCGGCTGATAATTTTGTTCCTGCAAAGTTTTCATGAGTAAAGTTGCATCATTAATATAACTTTCTGCAATAACTGCATCGGCGTTTGCATTTTTAAGAGCTAAAACTTCGCTGCTCATGTCGGGCTGTCCGCCTTGATACTCAACTTTTGCTATAATTTCCATTCCGTATTCGGGAGCAAAAATCTCTGAACATCTAATAATTTCCTGTCCAATGTTGGAATTATCAGCGAAAATTGCAATCGTTTTTATTTCTTTGCCTGTAACTTTCGCTTGGTCTCTGAGATAATCAAACATTCCGCGAACATAAACCGAGTTCATAGGGCACATTCTGAAGAAATATTCATAGCCGTTTTCAGAAAGATTATCAACTGTTGAGATAGCTGTAACTAATGGAACTTCATTAGCATCGCAAACTTGAGCGGCTATATTTGTAAGTGTTGATTGATGACAGCCGAGCAGAGCGTCTACGTGGTCTTGAGTTACTAATCTCTCAGCAACTGAACGAGCCTTTGCAGCGTCGCCTTCTGTGTCGCCTCTTACAACTTCGAGCATACGGCCATTAACACCACCTTGAGCATTAATCATTTTTACAGCAAAGTCAATGCCGCGTAAAATATTCGTGCCGATAGCTGCGTTTGCGCCCGTGAGAGCATACATTGCACCAATTTTAATAGGAGCGTCATCAGCGAAAGACATTCCAGCGAAAAACACAGACGCCACAACTAATAACAACGCAAAAATTTTTTTCATTACAAAAATCCTCCTAATACAAATTAATTTTTATTCACACTTGCAAAATTTGCAAGATTAGAATTAAATTCCGAGATAAGCCTTCTTAACATGCTCATTTATACTGAGCTCCACTGAACTTCCTGATAATACAACATGCCCGTTTTCAATTACGTAGCCCTCATCGGCGGTTTTTAGTGCTTTGTTCACATCTTGTTCAACTAAAATAACGCCTATACCTTGTCTTTTAGCCATGTCATGAGCGACAAGTAAAATCTCATCTACAACATTAGGGGCAAGACCTAAGGAAGGTTCGTCTAATATTAGCAATTTAGGAAGTCCGATTAGTGCGCGAGCTACAGCTACCATCTGCTGTTCACCGCCTGAAAGCGTGCCTGCTGACTGATGAGAGCGTTCTAATAATTTTGGAAAATATTTATAACAAACATGCAAACTCTCTTCAAAATTTTCCTGAGCTTCTTCAGAGAATGCACCTAATTCGAGATTTTCGTGAACTGTCATTTCTGTGAAAAGCTGTCGGCCTTCAGGGACTTGAATTATTCCAGCGTCAAGGATTTTACGGCTTGATTTACCACAAAGTTCAACGCCGTTAAATTTCACACTGCCGCTCATAGGTTTAATCATTCCTGTTATCGCTCTAACGGTTGTAGTTTTGCCTGCGCCGTTGCTTCCAAGTATCGCAATAACCTCGCCGTCATCGACTTTGAAAGAAATATCCCTCAAAATTTGAACGTGTCCATACCCGGCATTTAGATTTGTAACTTCGAGCATTAATCAACACCTTCTTTGCCTAAATAAACTTCCATGACGTAGCTGTCATTCATGACTTCAGCAGGTGTGCCTTCTGCTATCTTCTCGCCGTGATGCAACACAATAACCTTTTCACACAAAGATACAACGGCTCGCATAATATGCTCAATTAAAAAAATTGTAACGCCTCCGGCATTGATACGCTTGATTAAATCTATGGCCGCTTCTGTTTCAGTTGGATTTAGTCCTGCCATAGCTTCATCAAGGAAAAGCATATCGGGTTTCGTAGCTAATGCCCGTGCCATTTCAAGCCTTTTTTGATCAGGCGTACCCATCTCACGAGCTAAAACATTTTTCTTTGAGATTAAACCTGTGAAATCAAGAATTTTCTCGGCAATTTCTCTGGCTTGACGCATATTCTTTGCTTTATGTCTTCCAAAAAACGCACTTGACGCTACATTATCCAAAACGCTCAAATTTCCAAGCGGTTTCATAATTTGAAAAGTCCGCGCTATGCCTATATCTGCAAATTCATATGCACGTTTGCCTGTTATATTTTGACCTTTGTATTTAATTATGCCGCTCGTAGGAGGGTAATAGCCGCATATCATGTTGAAAGTCGTTGATTTTCCTGCACCGTTCGGACCTATCATGCCTGTAATTTTACCTTCTTCAACATAAAATGAGACATTAGAGACAGCCTTTAGCCCCTTGAAACTCTTGCTAATGTTCTCAACTTCAATAATCTTGGACATTTTAAGCACGCCCCCTGCGGTCAAAAAATCCTAAAATTCCAGTCGGACGAAATCTAATTACAACAATCAAAACGATTGCATACAAAATTAAATTTATTCCTGGTAAAATTCCGCCGAAAGTGTTTCGCAGATATTCAGACAAAGAGACCATTAAAATGCCGCCGACGAGAGGACCTTCAACAAAAGCACTGCCGCCTATAATCGCAGGCAATACAATTTCAACTGACGAACTTTGAAGCATTATATTAGGGTCAATGTATCTATAGTAACATGCGTAGAAAAATCCCGCTACAGCCGAGACTGACGCGCTTATTACAACGGCAATGACTTTATATTTCAACGGCCTTATACCAATAGCAGCAGCAACGTCTTCATCTTCGCGGATAGTCTTCAATGCAAAGCCTAATTTAGAATTATCAATATATTTCATGATAATATACACGCCAATCATCATTGCAAACGCTATGTAATAGTATATCGTCCTGTCTCTGAAGCTGAACATAATCCAGCTATTTCCGCGAACATAAGGCAAGCCTATTCCTATTGCCTTTCCTGCAAAATCCCAATTTAAGATTATCTGACGTACAGCCTCAGCAAATGCTATTGTAACGAGTGTGAAATAGGGGCCTCGTAAAATAAAACATTGAGAGAAAACTACAGCTGTAATCAATGCAGTTACTAATATTGCTATAGGCAGCGACAGCCAAGGATTTATACCAAATCTCACGATGCACAATGCTGAAGTATAAGCTCCTATTCCCATGAAACAAGCGTGGCCGATTGAGTTCTGTCCCGTCATTCCGCCAAGCAAATTCCAAGCCATCGACATCGTTGTCATGTAAAAAGCAAGTATAAAAACGTTTAATATATATGGCATTTTTGCGATATAATGCGGCAATATCAACATAACAGCAGCAGCAACAAGCATTAACGCATAAAGAAAAATTTTCCTTTTCATAGCCTTAAGCCCTCCGCAAAATTATGTTCTGACGAATTACTAAAATGACTATGAAAGTCGCGAAAACAACAAGCGTTCTAAGGCTCGGCCCTATAAATAAAGATACTAAAGTCTCAAGCAAACCTAAGAATATACCCGCGAAAAATGCGCCGCTGATACTGCCAAGACCGCCGACAACAACAACGATTAAAGCTCTGAAACCAAAATTTGAGCCTGCTGTAGGATTGATAACATAAAATAAAGTCAACAAAGCTCCTGAAATTCCAGCTAAAGCAGCTCCTAAGCCGTAAGTTATCATATAGATTATCTTTGTATCAATACCAACAACCTGCGCGCCGATTGGATTTTGAGAGACAGCGCGAATTTTTTTGCCAGTCTTAGTGTATTTCAGAAAGAAAGCAAGACCGATAGATACTGCGATTAAAGCGCAAAAACTTACAACCCTCGATAATGCAACGGTAACAGGGCCTATTGATAAAATCGTTGCTGAATAATCCGTTGTAATCGTTCTGTAATCAGAAGAGAAAATCACTTGCGCTCCGTTAGTTAGCAAAATTCCCATACCAACGGTTAAAAATAGTAAATTTGTAAAACTTTTTGTGCCGAGCGAAGGTGTTATCAATGTGTGCTGAAAGATTGCGCCCGCTACAAACATTACTAAAGCAACGAGAGGCAAAGAAAAATAAGGGTCTATTCCAAGATAAGTGTAAAAAACATAAGCTAAATACATTCCTACCATCAGCATTTCGCCGTGACAGAAATTAATTATTTTCATTACACCAAAAATAACATTTTGCCCCATGCCCATAAGCGAGTAAAATCCGCCGATCATGAGGCCGTTCACGCACGCTTGCAAGAATATATCCATTTAGCGAGCCAGCCACCCTCCGTCGACTGCTAAGATATGTCCGTTCACGTAATCAGAAGCACTCGACGCAAGGAATATCGCCGCTCCTTTGAGGTCTTGAGGAGTTCCCCAACGGTCAGCGGGTATTCGTCCCAAAATCTCTGCACTTCGCTTAGGGTCTTTTATTAAAGCGTCAGTGTTGTTTGTTGCAATATAACCGGGTGCGATTGCATTAACTTGAATTTTGTATTTTGCTAATTCATTGGCCATGAGTTTAGTTATACCAGCTACTCCGCTCTTACTTGCGGTGTAACTTACAACTCTGATACCGCCCTGAAAAGAAAGCATTGAAGCAATGTTGATGATTTTTCCGCCGCCATGATCCTTCATGAAACGAGCTGCGGCCTGCGAAAGGAAAAATAATGACTTCATGTTCATGCTTATAACATCGTCCCAATTTTTTTCGCTGAAGTCCAAAACATCTTCGCGTCTGATTATTCCGGCGTTATTTACTAAAATATCAAGACGTCCAAAAGTTTTTACTGTTTCGTCAACTAAATTCTGGATTTTTTCTTGAGAAGTTAAATCAATGTCATAAAACAAAAATTTGCGTCCTAAATTTTTCACATACGCTTCTGTTTCAGGCATGGCAGCGTGTCCAGCACCGACTATGTCGCAGCCTGCTTCGGCGAGACCTTCTGTAATTCCCTGACCTATTCCGGTGCGGGCACCTGTTACAAGCGCGACTTTACCATCAAGATTAAACATGTTCGTCATGTTTTTCACTCTCCGTTTTGAATTTAATTATGGAACTTTTTTAATTATACAGCAAAAATTTGAAAAGTTCTTTTAATTCATAATTGCTTCATTCATGCTGCCGGTTCTATAGCCTTTTAAGTCTAAAGTTACATAAGAAAATCCGAGAGCTTTTAGTTCACCGTAAATTTTTTCGCGAGTATCTTCCTTAATGATTTTCTCGAAATCTTCGGGCAAAATTTCAATCCTTGCGATTTTTCCATGTATTCTGACGCGAAATTGCTTGAAGGCTAAGCTCATCAATAAATCTTCAGCTTGGCCTACCATTTTTAATTTCTCTTCACTGATTAATTCTCCGTAAACAAAACGAGATGCAAGACACGCAAACGAAGGCTTATCCCAAGTTTTAAGACCGAGATTTTTTGAAAGTTCGCGAACTTCTTTTTTTGTGAGTTCAGCAAAGCGCAGCGGACTTTTAATCTCAAGTTCCCGTATAGCTTGAAGTCCCGGCCTGTAGTCGCCTAAATCATCAAGATTAGAGCCTTCGACAACGTTTTTAACACCGTTTTCTTTTGCAATTTCTAAAATTTTTGTAAATAATTCCTTTTTGCAAAGATAGCAGCGATTTTTAGGGTTATTGCGAAAACCTTCTATATTTAATTCTTCTGATTCACAAATTATCTGACGAATTTTATTTTTTTCACAAAAATCTTTTGCCTCTTCAAGTTCGCGTTTCGGGAAAGATAGAGACGAAGCCGTTACAGCGATAGCTTTATCACCCAAAACATCATGAGCAGCTTTTAACAAGAAAGTCGAGTCAACTCCGCTCGAAAAAGCTACGGCTACACTCTCAAGCGACGCTAAATAATTTTTAAGTTTTTCAAATTTTTCCTGTAAACTCATCAAAATTTCCTCATTTCTAAAATTAAAAAACAGTCCCTTTTTAAGGAACCGTAGAAGTATGTTAATTATATCATCTTGATTTTTGAACTCATTATTCGTTGTTAATAGTCAAAAAATAACGACGTTATGATTTTCTATTTAGCTGCGTTGTAAAAGATTATAATGACTGAATAAAATCGCAATTTTGTAGTAATAAATGTAGTAATAAAAAATCAGTCCCCTGCTTTTGAGAACTGATTTTGAAACTTTTAACATTATATATCAAAAAAATTTTTTATCCGCGCATTACGTCAAGAGCACCATTCCACATGTCTCGCCCTGTTGTTACAACGCTTAAATTTGCTTCGTAGGCTCGGCTTGCTACTAACATGTCTGTCATTTCACGAACTAAATTAACATTCGGATAAGCTACGTAGCCTTTCTCGTCCGCGTCCGGGTGGTCGGGCTGATAAGTCATTCTCGGCGCACTCTGGTCTTCTGAAATTCCGATTACTCTAACGCCGCTGATGTCATGATAATCGCCAATTGTCGTGTCTAACATTTCTGAAAAGACTGGCACTCGGCGTTTATAAGGTCCTCCGGCTTTTGTTCGTGTCGTGTTGATGTTGGCTAAGTTAGATGAAATCGTATCCATCCAAAGCCTATGAGCAGTTAAAGAACTTCCGGCTATTTCCATACTGTCAAAAATTTTCATAGTGTTAAATTGCACCTCCTTGAAGTTTGCTTAATAACATTGCGTTATTTTCTTCGATTAATTTTTTAACGTCATCGAGCGTGAAAGCTGGTTTCATTGCTGCGAGTTTCTGAGCTGCGTGTTCATCGTGCCATTTTTTAAGGAACGGCAGAGAAGCCACGACCGTAACAAGAGTAAACGCGAGATATAAACCGCTTTGTAAATCGTCAACGCGAGTAGATGTCCCCTCGATTTTTTCGCTCAAAGAATTATTCACACCGTCAATTTTTTCAGACAAAGAATTATTCACTCCCTCAATACGTTCAGACAACGCAGCAACAGACTGTGCCAGCTTCTGAACATCTGAAATCAAGCTGTCTAATTTCCTGTCTAAGTTATCGATTTTTTCGTTAAGATTTCTCATGTCGCTTTGATAGACGTCTTTACGAACATAAACATCGTCAATATCGCTTAGCGGCGTAACAGCTTCAGCAACCCACGAAAATAAAAACAAGATCAACACCGCGACGCTAAAAATTTTCTTCACATTAAATCATCTTCCTGAAATCATCTTCCTGCGATGACGGATTTTAACATCGTCAATTTACTCGCGGCAACTCTCATAAAGCCCGTATACATCATTCGGGTTTCAGCTAAGACTGCCATCTCGCGCTCGGGGTCAACGTTATTTAAGTCTAATCTATATTGTTCGTCCATGATTTTCATATCAGCCGCGTGAACGTCATCAATTTTTAACGGGTGCGACGGAATATGAGCCTTATTCGTAACAGTCATGTGAAGTTTTGAATCCTGTTCCATAACTTCGCGCATCTGATCTTCAAACGAAACATTATGGCGAGCATATCCGGGCGTGTTGGCGTTCGCTAAATTTTTCGTAACGGCTTTGAAACGCTGCGCCAAACATTCGGCTTCTTTATCTATTACGTTCCATGTATAATCGCCGAGCATTTTTATTTTTCACTTCCTAAAATTTTTTCTAAATTATAATACAAAACGTCTCATTAAAAATTTTTTATAAAATTATCGTAAAATCCACTCATCAAATTAATAAAATCTGCATGTTATAATTTCGTCAATAAATTAAAAAATATTCATTCAAAATTTTCTCAAATTTATTTTTATTAAGGAAACAACGCGAAAAGATTTTCATATCGTATGAGGTTCTTTCGCTGTTAATAAATATCCAAGGGGGTATATTCTTAAATGATTAAACTTTATGATGAAGGCGTTTACCTCATCAACGGAACGAAGGTAGTACCGGAAAGCCAGGCCGCTGGTCAGTACAACAAGGCCGAAGCTAAGAAAGGCACGATCGCTTACGGAATCCTCAAAGCTCACAACACCGCCGATAACATGGATCACTTGAGAATTAAATTTGACTCAATGGCGAGCCATGATATTACTTTCGTCGGAATCATTCAGACAGCAAGAGCTTCAGGAATGAAGAAATTCCCGCTTCCTTATGTCATGACGAACTGTCATAACTCTCTTTGCGCAGTAGGCGGAACAATCAACGATGACGACCACTACTTTGGACTCAGTGCCGCTAAAAAATACGGTGGAATTTATGTTCCTCCGCATATCGCAGTCATTCACCAGTTCATGCGCGAAATGTTCGCAGGCTGCGGCAAAATGATTTTAGGCTCTGACTCTCACACTCGTTACGGCGCGCTCGGAACAATGGCAATCGGTGAAGGCGGCGGCGAACTCGTCAAGCAGTTATTGCAGGACACCTACGATGTAGCTTATCCCGGCGTTGTAGCGATTTATCTCACCGGCAAGCCTGCTCCTTACGTAGGACCTCATGATATTGCTCTTGCTATCGTCAAAGCAGTCTTCAAAAAAGGCTACGTCAAGAACAAAGTCATGGAATTTGTAGGACCCGGCGTTGCTTCAATGACCACCGACTATAGAAACGGCGTTGACGTAATGACGACCGAAACAACATGCTTATCATCAGTTTGGAAGACCGACGACGACACAAAGGCATTTTTAGCTGAGCACGGCCGCGCAGGCGATTACAAAGAGCTTAATCCCGCCGATGTCGCTTACTATGACGGCTGTGTAGAAATCGATCTTTCGACAATCAAGCCGATGATCGCTCTCCCGTTCCACCCGTCAAACGCTTATGAAATCAGCGAGCTTTATGCGAACTTAAAAGATATTCTTGCCGAGACAGAAAAGGCCGCTGACAAAGTTGCAGAAGGACGCGCTCACTTCACGCTTCTTGACAAAGTAACTTCAGACGGAAAATTAATGGTTCAGCAGGGAGTTATCGGCGGCTGTGCAGGCGGAAACTACACCAACGTTGTCGAAGCTGCTCACGCTCTCAAAGGCAAGACATGCGGATTTGACGAGTTCTATCTCAGCGTCTATCCGTCATCACAGCCTGTATTTATTGACTTAGACCGCAAAGGCTTCTTAGCTGACTTAATGGACGCCGGCGCAGTTATTCGTACAGCATTCTGCGGACCTTGCTTCGGAGCTGGCGACACACCTGCAAACAACGCTCTTTCAATCCGCCACACAACGAGAAACTTCCCGAACCGCGAAGGCTCAAAGCCCGGCAACGGACAGATGGCGGCAGTCGCTCTCATGGACGCACGCTCAATCGCAGCAACAGCGGCTAATGGCGGTAAACTTACATCAGCTGAAGACATGGACTGCTGGGGCGATATTCCTGCCTATCATTATGATGACAAGGCTTATAAGTCAAGAGTTTACTGGGGCTTCGGCAAAGAGAAACTCGACAGCGAAATTCGTTTCGGACCGAACATCAAAGACTGGCCGGAGCAGGAAGCACTCGCTGATAACATTCTTCTTAAAGTCGTTTCAAAAATCCTTGACGAAGTTACGACAACAGACGAGCTTATCCCGTCGGGCGAAACAAGTTCGTATCGTTCAAACCCGCTCGGACTTGCTGAATTTACGCTCTCAAGAAGAGATCCTCAGTATGTCGGACGCGCTAAAGAAGTTCAGAAAGTCGAATACGCAAGACTTAAAGGCGAAGACCCCGCGAAGGGCGAACTTGCTGAAGTCTACGCAGCAATTAAGACGATCCCCGGACAGGCCGGAGTCAGCTCAATGGACATCGAATACGGCTCAACGATTTACGCCAACAAGCCCGGCGACGGTTCAGCACGTGAACAGGCTGCAAGCTGCCAGAGAGTTCTTGGCGCACTCGCCAACATCACTCAAGAATATGCAACAAAACGTTATCGCTCGAACTGCATGAACTGGGGAATGATCCCGTTCCATCTCAAGGGCGAACCTAACTTTGAAGTCGGCGATTATGTCTACGTTCCCGGCATTAAGAAAGCTCTTGACGATAACGCGCTTGAAAGCATTAAGGCTTATGTAATCAAAGGCGGCAAAGCTGAAGAAATCGAGCTTTATATCCAACCGATGACCGACAACGAGAGAACAATCGTAAAAGCAGGCTGCTTAATCAACTTCAACCGCAACAGAGCGAAGTAAAAAGCAGTTAGGAATTAGGAGCGAGAAATTAGGAATTAAAAAAATTTCTGATTTCTTCCTCCGTTTTCAATAAAAAATAAATTAAATTCTGAAGGGAGTTTTAACCTATGGGCAAAATTAAAATGGCAAACCCCATCGTTGAGATGGACGGCGACGAAATGACTCGTGTATTGTGGCAGATCATCAAAGAAGATTTGCTGCTTCCGTTCGTTGACCTTAACATGGAATATTACGATTTAGGTTTGCCTGAGCGCGACAAGACCGGCGACAAAGTAACTTGGGAAGCTGCCGAAGCAATCAAAAAGCATCACGTCGGTGTAAAATGCGCCACAATCACCCCGAACAAACAGCGCGTTGAAGAATACAAACTTCATGAAATGTGGAAGTCTCCAAACGGCACAATCAGAGCAGTCCTTGACGGAACAGTTTTCCGCGCTCCGATTTTAACGAGCTGCATCAAACCCGTTGTCAAAAATTGGAAGAAGCCCATCACGATCGCTCGTCATGCTTACGGCGACGTCTATCGCGGCACTGAGTATCGCGTACCAGAACCGGGCAAAGCTGAGTTAGTCTTCACCGGCAAAAACGGCGCAGCTTTCCGCGAGACAGTTTACGACTACGAGTGCCCCGGCGTTCTTCAGGCTATGTATAACAAAGACAGCTCGATTAAATCATTCGCACGTTCGTGCTTCGAGTATGCCCTCTCAACAAAACAGGATCTCTGGTTCAGCTCAAAAGACACAATTTCAAAGCAGTATGACCAGACATTCAAGCTCTTGTTCCAGGAAATTTTCGAGAGTGAATATGCTGCGAAATTCAAAGAAGCAGGAATCACATATTTCTACACGTTAATCGACGACGCAGTAGCCCGCGTTATGCGTTCAGAAGGCGGATTTATTTGGGCTTGCAAAAACTACGACGGCGACGTCATGAGCGACATGGTCTCGACGGCATTCGGCTCACTCGCAATGATGACAAGCGTTTTAGTTTCACCGGACGGCAACTTTGAGTACGAAGCAGCTCACGGAACAGTAACAAAACACTTCTATCGTTACCGCGACGAAGGCAAAATGACCTCAACAAACCCTGTTGCAACGATTTTCGCATGGAGCGGTGCTCTCAGAAAACGCGGCGAACTTGACGGCAACAAAGAGCTTGTTGATTTTGCAGGCAAACTTGAGAAAGCCACCATCGCAACGATCGAAGGCGGCGTAATGACAAAAGACCTTTCCGGCCTTTGCGAGGGCGTTGTACCTCAGGTTGTCGACTCAAAAGAATTTATCAAAGCAATCGCAGCAAAACTGTAAGAAAACAATTAGGAATTAGGAGTGAGAAGTTAGGAGTGAAAATCTCTTGAGTTTCAGCTCCTAATTTTTTTTGTTGACTAATAATTTATAATTATTTTTAGATTTTTTAAGGAGCTGAATATTATCTATTATGGAAGAAAGAGTTTTAGAAAAAGAAGCAATCGATTGGGGACGCGCACCTGCTGACACGCCGGTTTGCATTGAGAAAGAAATTTATTTGCGCGACATCGTTCAGACTGTGCTTGACGGCTTTGAAACACCTGAAGAAGTTATGGAAGAGTTGCAGCTTACTGCTGACGATGAAGGCGTTGAAAATATCCCGGCAATTCTTGATATTTTCGTTCCTGTAATTAACGCTTGGAAATCAGGCGGCTGCGGCATGGGCTGCGAGGGTTGCTCCGGAAGCTGCCACTAAGTTAATTATTTGCAAAAATAAAAGAGGAAAGAGTTTTATTTGCTCTCTCCTCTTTTTTACTCTTAAAATTTAGCCAATCTCGGCGATTAATTTTTCGACTGCTTCTTTAGCATCGGCAGGAAGTTTGTCAATTCCGCCGCGCTCTGTTTCTTTTGTGTTGATGAAGTTCAGTCTGTCCTGGAAACGCTTTTTAAGCTGCGTCTTGTATTCTTCGTTCTTGAGGTCAGCGTCGAAACCGTCAATCTTCATGATCTTAACGCCTGAGAGATTTCCGAACGGTTCCCACTTTGCTTTGCCTTCGACGATTCTCTCGATGATCATGAGCGTGTTCTCTTTGCCTACGGGCTTGCCCATGAAGTTGCCTGTGTTGAGAATGTAGCAGTCGACTCCGTCAGCAATAAGCTGCTTAAATCTCTCGTAGTCCATTCCTAACGGGTAAGTTCTGAACGGGTTAGCGTAAGGTTCGCAGACGAGTGCATCAGGGTCAACGCCTTTAGCTAAGTTTTCTGCGCTTGTTCTCTTCGTTGCGAGTGTCGCGCCAAGAACTGAGCCGAGTGAAGGTCCTTCAAGTTTAAGAACAGGCGGAATAGTCGGGTCTCTCATCAGCCAGAAGATAGCGTTAAGAGGCTCGTCAATTCTATCAACTCTGTTGGGCGACCACATACGAGATTTAATAGCGCGTCCGTTTCCGTTTCTGACGTCTTCGGTAACTGCTAATAATTTTCCGTCTTTGTCTTTCACGCAGCCGCAATTCTGCATCGTGAGAAGGAATTTATTATCAGGGCAGCCGATAGGATAGTCAGCGACTTTATCAAAATATGTAGGTTCAAGCGCGATTGCGTATTTATCTTTGACGTTGACGATAAAAGCGTCATCATGAAGAACCATAACGTCATATTTTCCATCGTGTTTAGCGTGGGTGATTGTCGATTTTCCTGAACCTGAAAGGCCGAATGCCGCCATGACGTATTTTTTATTGCTGCCGTCTTTGAGAGTGTAGCGTTTAAGTCCGCCGTGACATGAAGCGTAACCGTTGCGAGCGGCGATACCCCAAGCAAGCGTTAATGTTCCTTTCTTTAATTCGCCGAAATATCTTAAGCCTAAGACGATAGCGCAGTTCTCTTCGGGTGAGAAGAATGCAAGGCCATTCGGGAATTTCTCTTTAAGTTCAGGGTCTCCATGCGGCCAATCAGGGTCAGCTACGAAGAAAATATCGCCGTCGTGGTCAGAAATTCTGCGCGATTTTTCATAACGCGGTTTATAAGCCTCGTTAGCATATTGGAAATTAATCATCCAATTATATAAATTGCTCTCGTAACCTTCCGGCAAAATAATATGTGCGCTCGTCATAAAATCTTCGTCAAGTCCGACATAAGCGTCAGCCTGATAAAGTTTGCGGTAGCGCATGTTATAAACTGCTTCACGAATGATTTTGCAATATTCAGCGACGTTGACTTCAGGCCAGCCTACAATGCGTCTCGCTGCTGCTGTTCTTCCGAAGATTGCTCCATCGTTGAAAAGTAAAACGTTAGCGTCCATAGGAAGCTCCTGCTCAGTGGGCTTATAAATGGGCATTCCTGTTAATTCGATTGTGCCTGGAGAATTTTTAGCGAGGTTATAAGCCTCTTTCAAATCTAAAACGTGATGAACGTTGTTGCCGTAGAAAAGAGTTTCGATTGTTGTGCGAGGTTGAGCTTTATAAACTTTTTTGAAGTTTTCAGGATCGTAATATCCGATTGTTGACATTTCTAAGAAATTGCCCCTTTCTAAAATTTTTTCGCAATCGGAAGAAATTTTATCACAAATCACTGATATAATTTCAATTAAAATTTTCTCAAAGAAAGGAATGTATATTTTGAAATCCCGAAGAATTTTATTATTCATTCTAACTTTCATGCTCGTGTTTGTTGCAAGCATTTCTGCAATGGCCGCAACGCGCTCGAACATGCCCGCCGGAGTTCAGAGTTTTGCACCGACAGGAACAGTTCCAGATAATGTTTCATTCAGAGCTGTTTTCAGAAATCCTGTTGTCAACAAAAATCAGACAGGCAAGGTAATAACTCCCGAAAATTCTTTGTTCCCGTTTGAAGTCAATCCTACTCTTCAGCTTGAAGGTCGCTGGC
>JAFVEW010000003.1 GCA_017475805.1 Synergistaceae bacterium
GGAAGACTCACGTTAAGCACTTCCTGCAAACAAATTCAGATTTATTTTCTGCGATATTTCGTTAAGTCTATTGCAACTGCGACCGCGATGATAACGCCTTTGATAACCTGCTGCCACATCGGCGATACGTTTATAAACTGAAGGCCGTACTGAATAATCGTGAAGATTAAAACGCCCATGACAATGCCGCCGACTTTTCCGATACCGCCGCTAAGTGAAACACCGCCGACGACGCAGGCCGCAATAGCGTCAAGTTCGTAGCCGTTGCCGTAGTTGTTAGTAGCTCCGGCTGTACGAGCAGCTTCAAGAACGCCCGCAATACCGTAAAGGCATGAAGCAAGAATGAAAATTCCCATGATGTTTCTGAAAACGTTAATACCCGCAACGACTGCCGCCTCACGATTGCCGCCGATAGCGTAAACATTTTTGCCGAACACGGTTTTATTCAAAACAAACCAAATTATTATGCAGATTACAACGGCAATAGGGATCAAAATCGAAATTCCGGGGAAGCCTTTATAAATCCCTTGAAAGATTCTCATTTGGCCAAGCTGCGCGAAATCGGGTCTGATTCCTCCGATAGGCTGTGAGTTGTTGGGCGGCATGTCGAAGTAGAGCGAACAAGCTCCGTAGATAATAACCTGAGTCGCAAGAGTCGCTATGAACGGGTGCATGTCGTATTTCGCAACTAAAAAGCCGTTTAACGCTCCGAAAATCATACAAGCAACGATAGCAATAATTATCGGCATCCAAACCTGAACTTGCGGAAGATCGGGGAAGAATCTATTTGCATATGTTGCCGTCTGTAACATTGAAGCCGATATAACAGAAGCAAGGCCGACCATACGACCGGCGGAAAGGTCTGTGCCTGCGATTAAAAGCGTGAAACAAATTCCGAGAGCCATTATCAATTTCGTTGAAGACTGAGTGAGAATATCGAGTGCAACACGAATCTGCATGAAGCGCGGCTGTAAGATACAAATTACAACGACAAGCACTAACATTGCTAATAAAATCGCGTTGTTCGTGAGAAATTCACTGAAAGATTTGCTTCCTAAATCTAAATCGCCTTCTGTCTTTGCCTTTGACATAAAGCCTTTTAACGCAAAGCCAAGCCCTATAATGATTAAAAATACGGGAAGGTCATAAATTTTCCTTGCAAGCCCAAGCGGCTCCTTTGCAAAGTAAAGAATTATTCCCAAAGCCAAGACAATAAGTCCGCCGACTGTGAACAGCTTTTTTGTTTTTGAAACGTTTTCTGCCATGATTAAAATTTTTCTCCTTTCACTTTTTTTAGTTAGGAGTGAGGGGCTAGAGTTGAGGAGTGATTTTATTTTTTCATTCCTAATTCCTAATTCCTAACTCCTAATTGCTTTTACGCGGCGTTGTTATGAGTCGCGAACTGAGTCGCGAGTGCCATAATTTTTTCTTGAGTATATTCGCCTTTGTTCAAGAAGCCTGTTACGCGGCCTTCGCACATTACCATAATTCGATCCGACATTCCCATTAATTCAGGCATTTCTGACGAGATCATGATAATTGAACGGCCAAGCGAAATTTGTTCGAGCATGATGTTATAAATTTCATACTTAGCTCCGACGTCAATTCCGCGTGTAGGTTCGTCAAGAATCAAAATATCCGAGTTCGTTAAAAGCCAGCGAGCTATTAAAACTTTCTGCTGATTTCCGCCTGAAAGATTCTGAATTAAAGTCTGAAGGCTTGGAGTCTTGACGTTTAATTTTTTACATTCTTCGTCAGCTTCAACGCGCATTTTTCTTTCATTCAAAATTCCCAAGTTCGCATAATGTTTCTGATTAGCTATGACGGTATTCTCTAAAATCGGCAAAATTCCAAAAATTCCCGTCGCTCTGCGTTCTTCAGTTAAAAGTGCGAGACCTTTTGATTTGGCAAAGCCGGGATTTTTATTCGTATATTTCGCGCCGTTGAGATAAATTTCACCTGACGCAATGCCTCTAAGACCGAACAAAGCTTCAACAAATTCTGTTCTCTGAGCTCCGACAAGTCCGCCGATCCCTAAAATTTCCTGTTTATGAAGTTCAAAGCTGACATCTTGGAAAGATTTTTTCAGCGGCGAGCAGACATGTTCAACTTTCAAAACTACTTCGCTGCTCGGTGTGCCTTCACGCGGCGGGAACTGGTTAGTCATTTCGCGTCCGACCATCTGCTTAATTATGAAGTCGATCGTTAATTTCTCGCCTGTAGCCTTATCCGTAACCGGCCAAGTGCCGACATACTGACCGTCGCGCATGATTGTAACTTCGTCGGAAATTTCGAGAATCTCTTTCATTTTGTGAGAAATATAAATGAAAGCAACTCCCTGAGCTCTAAGTCTATTGATAATCTTGAAAAGATGTTCGACTTCTCTGTCTGAAAGAGAAGACGTCGGCTCGTCAAGAATTATTATTTTAGCTTTCATGTCGACAGCGCGGGCGATTTCCATCATCTGAAGAATAGCGGCGGACTGCTCACCTGCAAGCGCAAGAGGATCAACGTCAAGCTCTAAATCTTCAAATAATGCCTTAGTCTTGTCATACATTGCTTTATGATCAACGACTCCCATGTGCCCTGGAAATCTTCCTAAGTAAACATTTTCCATGACTGAACGGAAACGAATCGGGTGAAGTTCCTGATGAACCATTGCGATGCCCTGATCCATTGCCTGACGCGCTGAATGAATGTTAGCTTTTTTGCCTTCGAGATAAATTTCGCCGCCGTCGGGATTATAAATTCCGAAAAGACATTTCATTAACGTTGACTTTCCTGCGCCGTTCTCACCCATGAGAGCGTGAACAGTTCCGGCTCTGACGTTAAGATTAACATTATCGAGAGCTTTTACGCCGGGAAATGTCTTCGTTATGTTTTTCATTTCGAGTAAATAATCGCTCACTTGTTCTCACCTCTCGTAACTTTTTGATAAGGAATCCAGATATATTTATTATCCGTGATTTCGTAGCCGATTGATTTAACGTCGCCGCCAGTCGCAAGAGCGTTAGCTAATCTCACAGCCGCAGCGCCCTGGTTATCAGCGTCATTAAGGACTGTTCCGAGCATTTCACCCTTGTCCATAGCGTCAAGAGCTGAGGCGTTTGCATCAACACCGACAACGGGAATATAAAAATCAGAATTACCCTTGTTATAGTCGCTATTCTTCAGCGCTTCTATAGCTCCCAAGGCCATTTCGTCATTATTAGCGATGACAGCTTCGATATTTTCAGGACCGATTGCCATTGTAAAGGCGTTCATAATCTGCATAGCCTGAAGTTTATCCCAATTAGCTATTGCGCTTGCTATTTCAACTGGCTCAAAGCCCGCATTTTTAATCGCTTCGACAGAATATTTTGAACGCAAAATCATATCTTGATGTCCGTTTTGGCCTTTTAACAAAACAAATTGAATTTTTCTGTCATGATTTTTATCGGCTTCGGGGTGTGCTTTGAAATATTCCGCGATTAATTCTCCGGCTTCAGTGCCTGATTCTTCGGCTTTAGCTCCGACATAATAAGCCTTTTCATAAGAAGCTAACATTTCTTCAGTCGGCTCTCTATTTATAAAAACTACAGGAATATTTTTTTCTTTAGCTTTATCAATAAGCGACTGAGCTGCCATTCTGTCAACAGGGTTAATGATTAAGACGTTTACACCATCATTAATAAAAGCGTCAATCTGTTCATTTTGAGTTGTTTGGTCGTCGCGGCCGTCAGCGATTTCGATTTTTGCGCCGAGTTTTTCGCTTTCAGCACTCATTGCGTTTCTAAATCTAAGCATGAAGGCGTCGTTAAATCTGTAAATGCACGCACCAATTTTTATTTCGTCTGCTTGAGCTAAAACTGAAAAAGAAAAAATTAAAAGGAAAGTTAATGAGATTAAAAATATCTTACGCAAGAAAAATTCACCTCTCGTTCTACTATTAAAAGAAACCCCCGCGAAAAACGGGGGCATTAAACTTCAAAATTCTATTTCATGAATTCTTTGTAATTTTCGACGGTAACAGGTCTGTAAGGAATCCAAATATATTTTCCGTCGGTGATCTTGTAGCCGATTGCTTCTTCAGTTACTGCGCCGCCGTCAGCTGCGATTACCGCGACTTTAACAGCTGCGAAACCCTGGTTGTCAGCATCGTTAAGAACTGTGCCGAGCATCTCGCCTTTGCTCATTGCTTCAAGAGCAGGTGCTGTAGCGTCAACGCCTACGACAGGAACGTATTTTGAAGCGTCGCCAAGATTATAACCTTCAGCTTTGAGAGCTTCGATCGCGCCGAGAGCCATATCATCATTGTTGGCAAGGACTGCCTCGATGTTATCAACGCCGACAGCTGAAATAAAGCCCTTCATTTTGTCAGTAGCCTGAACTTTGTCCCAGTTAGCTGTGTCGCTGCCAAGCTCGACGATTTCAAAGCCGCCTTCTTTCATGGCTTTCGTTGAATATTCTGTACGGAGAACTGCGTCCTGATGTCCCTGTTCGCCGCGAAGCATGATGTACTGGATTTTTCCGTCTTTGTTTTTGTCTGCTTCGGGATGTGATTTGAAGTAATCAACGATAATCTGGCCTGACTGAGTTCCTGACTCTTCAGCTTTTGCACCGACGTACCAAATTTTGTCATAAGCGTTCATGACTTCGGCGTAAGGTTCGCGGTTAATGAAAACGATAGGAAGACCTTCGGCCTTTGCTTTGTTCATAAGAGGCTCGGCTGCTGTACGGTCAACGGGGTTGACGATGAGAGCGTTTGAACCTTTTGAAATATAAGCGTCAACTTGGTCATTCTGCATAGGCTGGCGGTTCTGCGAGTCAACGATCTCAAGCTCGCCGCCCTGACGTTCCATCTCTGCGCGCATTGCGTTACGAACGCCGGTCATGAATGTGTCATCGAACTTGTAAATGCAAGCACCGACGAGAGCGTCTGTGGCTGCAAAAGCTGCGACTGCTGAAACTGCTAAAACGACTGCTGCTAATACTACAACATGTTTTTTCATGGTGAATAATAAACCTCCTGAAAAAAATTTTTAATTTTAAGTTTTTGGATTAGTGGTAATATTATAAAAGAAAATTCATAAAAAAAATTACGTAAGTTACGCAAAATTTTTCAAAATTTAGGATAACAGAATTAAGGAATTTCAAATTCATAAATTTTGATTACCGCGAGAAAATTTTAAGATTTTTGTAGTAATAAATGTAGTAATAAAAAATAACTCCCGGATAGCTCCGAGAATTTTTCGCGTGAGAATTATAACATATTTACGTCTAAGAGCAGAGGCGTGTGGTCTGAAGGTCTTTCCCAAGTTCGCGGCCTGACGTCAACGTAGCAGTTTTTAATTTTTGCGGCGAAACTTTCAGACGCTAACATATGGTCAATTCTCCAGCCGATTTTTCTTTCGAAGGCACTTTTGACTCGATAATCATAAAACGTAAAGACATCAGGGTTTTTATTAAATTTTCTAAACATGTCAACTAAATTTGATTTTGAATCTCTAAAGACTTTGCGAATCTCCTCGCAGACGCAAACATGATCGCGTTTTTTTTCAGGATTAGTTACGTCAATATCCTCAGGCGCAACATTCAAATCTCCGAGCCATAAAAAATTTTTATTTTCATTAGCCTCAACTATATTTTTAACCCTTGTAAAAAATTTTTTCTTTGTTTCAAAGTCAGGGTGCGTGATTTCTTTTCCTTGCGGAACATAAGTATTCAAAATTTTTAAGTCTCTATATTCAAGCGTCAGGATACGAGTATCAAATTCGCCGTCGTTAAAGCCGAAATTAACTTTTATGTTTTCAAAATTTTTTTTGACGATTGCCGCGACACCGTTATAACTTTTCTGGCCGTGATAAAAACTTTTGTAATTAAGCTCAGAAAAAAAATCTTCGGGGAAAAATTCATCTTGAGTTTTCGTCTCCTGCATGAATAAAAAATCAGGCTTAATTTCGTTTAGCCAACGTTCTAAAATCGGCAGACGAGTCCTCACGGAATTTACATTGAAAGTTGCAATAAGCATAAAAATTTTCTCTCCTGTTTCTTAAATTTCAGTCGAGATTATATAATATTGTTCACGAGGGAGTCCCAGACGAAGCACAGGGGTTCGTCATTCGGCGGGAAGCTGCCCTGTGGATTGAGGTGAAATGTTGTGGCTGATAAAAAAGTCAAACGAAAAGCCAAAAAGAAGCAGCGGCGAAGTCTTTTCTCCAGAATTGATATTCTCGCAGCTGCTTTGTATTGGTGCGTTAAAACAGTCCTTCTATTGATCGACTGGTTTGCTCGTTAAATTAACTAGTGAAAACGTACTTTTCGAGGGTTGGCTAACTCCCTCACCGCCGCCCTTATTCTATCATAAATATTTTAGGAAAAATGAAAATGAAAACTCAGATTAATCTCAATGAAAAAAACATTTTAATAACAGGTTCGCCGGGCTTTATCGGGGCAAATTTAGTCATTCGTCTCTTGTCTGAACTCTCCGGCAGCAAAATAATAAGTGTTGATAATTTCAATAAT
This sequence comes from Synergistaceae bacterium, assembly GCA_017475805.1. Next base: position 6,505 of record JAFVEW010000003.1, read on the forward strand.
TATTATGATGTCGGCTTAAAACATTATCGCCGCGACTTAATCGAAAAAGCCGCTAAAACTTCAAAAGCAACTCACGAATTTATAAAAGGCAACATAGCTGACAAAAATTTTGTCGATGATTTATTTGCGCGATATAAATTTGATGTCGTCGTAAACTTAGCTGCTCAGGCTGGAGTACGTTATAGCATCGAAAATCCAGCTACATACATCGAAAGTAATATCGTGGGATTTTTTAACATTCTTGAAGCCTGCCGACATAATCCAGTTGAACATTTAGTTTATGCTTCAAGTTCTTCTGTTTATGGTGGGAATAAAAAAATTCCTTTCAGCACTGATGATAAAGTCGACAATCCCGTATCCTTATACGCTGCGACCAAGAAAAGCAACGAGCTTTTAGCCCATGCCTACAGCAAGTTATATAAAATCCCTTCAAGCGGCTTGAGATTTTTTACAGTCTATGGACCTGCAGGAAGGCCGGACATGTTTTATTTTTCAGCTGCAAAAAAATTAGCTGCGGGCGAGAAAATTCAAATTTTTAATTACGGCGATATGAAACGCGATTTTACTTTTATTGATGACATCATTGAGGGCGTTTTTAGAGTTATGAAACTTGCCCCAGCTAGCGAAGTCCCTTATCAAATTCTTAACATTGGAGGCGGAAAGCCTGAAAATCTTTTTGACTTTATAGCGACACTTCAAGAGGAATTAGTTAGAGCAAAAGTTTTGCCAGAAGATTATGATTTTGAAGCTCATCGAGAACTTGTCGGAATGCAGCCCGGCGACGTGCCGATAACTTACGCCGACAGCTCCGAGCTTGAACGAGAATATGGCTTCGTTCCTAAAATCGGAATCAGAGAAGGTCTCCGTGCTTTTGCCGAATGGTTTGCAAACTACTATAATCAATGAAACTTTTTAGGAGGTTTTTTAATTATGTCTAAAAAAATTCTTGTTGTGTCAGGACACACAGATTTGAAAAATAATTCTTTTGCAAACAAAATTATTCTTGAGCGTCTTAAAGAACTCATGCCCGAAGCTGAATATTTATATCTTGACTCAGAATATCCTGATTTCAAGTTCAACGTTGAAAAAGAACAGGACAGACTACGAGCAGCTGATATTATCGTGCTGCAATTCCCGTTCTTCTGGTATGGAGTTCCGTCAATCATGCACAAATGGCAAGAAGAGGTTTTTGTTCATGGATTTTCACACGGCTCAAAAGGCAAAGCTCTTGTCGGGAAAAAATTATTAGTATCTTTCACGTCGGGCTCTCCTGAAGAAACGTATCAAAAAGGCGGCGTTCAGGGTTATCCTGTTGAAGATTTTTTAATACCGCTGAAACAATTTGCGTCGGCTTGCAACATGGAATGGAGCGGATTTATTTACAGCGGCGGTCTTTCTTACGCGAGCCGCAATGATGACGAAAAATTAAAGCAAATGAAAGAAAAAGCCCTCAAACATGCTGAGAGAGTTCTTGAGAAAGTCAGGAGTTTATAAAAATGAAAATTGCCGTTGCAGGTACAGGCTACGTAGGTTTAAGCCTTGCCGTGCTGCTCTCACAGCATAATGAAGTTACAGCCGTCGATATTTTGCCGGAAAAAATTAATCTATTAAAAAATTGGCAAAGTCCTATTCAAGATGAATATATCGAAAAATTTTTAGCTGAACATGAACAGCGAGGTTTGAAACTCTCAGCCACGACTGAAGCCGAGCAGGCTTATTCTCAAGCTGATTTTGTTATCGTTGCCGCTCCGACAAACTATGATCCGCAAAAAAATTTTTTTGATTGTTCTGCCGTCGAGAGTGTCATTAAACTCGTTTTAGAATCTTCAGATAAAGCGACGATAGTAATAAAAAGCACAATCCCTGTCGGTTTTACGAAAAAGGCTCGCGAGAAATTTAACACGAATAGAATTTTATTCAGCCCTGAATTTTTAAGAGAGTCAAAAGCTCTATATGACAATCTTAACCCGAGTCGAATTATCGTAGGCTGCGACGAAAAAACTCGTGAACAAGCGGAAACTTTTGCAAATTTATTAATAGAGGCTGCAGAGAAAAAAGACGTTCCAGTTTTAATAATGGGTCTCACGGAAGCAGAAGCCGTGAAACTTTTTGCGAATACTTATTTAGCTTTGAGAGTCTCTTACTTCAACGAGCTTGACACTTACGCAGAATTAAAGGGATTAGACACGAAAAGCATTATTAAAGGCGTCTGCTTAGATCCGCGAATCGGCGATAATTACAATAATCCTTCATTCGGTTACGGCGGTTACTGTTTGCCTAAGGATACCAAGCAATTATTAGCGAATTTTGAGGACGTCCCTGAAAATTTAATTCAAGCAATCGTAGCTTCAAACAGAACTCGAAAAGATCACATATCCGACAGAGTCTTAGAAAAAGCAGGTTATTACACTGGAAGCTCAATGTGGAACGCTGAGAAAGAAAGGCCAATAACAATCGGCGTTTATCGTCTGACAATGAAAGCAAATTCCGATAATTTCAGGCAGTCTTCAGTGCAAGGCGTAATGAAGCGGATTAAATCGCGCGGCGCAACAGTTATTATTTATGAGCCGACATTGCCGGACGGAGCAACTTTCTTTGGCTCTCTTGTCGTGAATGACATTGAAAGATTCAAACGAAGCTGCGACGCTATTATCGCGAACAGATACGAGTCCGTCTTAGATGACGTTGAAGAAAAAGTTTACACGAGAGATATTTTCAGGCGTGATTAAATGATTGAATTAGATATAAAGCCTTTAGACTCTCGAGCAATGGCGGCGGCGCGTCAACGTCAGAACGAATTATTGAAACCTGCAGGGAGTCTCGGCGAGCTTGAAGAAATTTCGATTCAAATTTCAGGGATTACGGGCAAAGTTAAAAATAAAATCGAGAAAAAAATTCATTTTTTATTCGGCTCTGATCATGGAATTTATGATGAGGGAGTCTCAGCTTCACCGCAATATTTCACGGAAGTTTTAATGAAAGTTTATGCGGAAGACGGCGGCGCGATTAATGCTCTGTGCAAAAATTCCGGCGTCGAATTAAAAATTTTTGACTTAGGCGTTAAAAATCTTTCTAATTACAAGGACATTGATTCGAGGCATAAATTCATGCCCGAAGGAACGCGAAATTTTTTGAAACAGCGTGCTATGACTCTCGAAACTGTCGAACAAGTTATAAAATTCGGAATTGATTTAGTCCATGAAGCTAAAAACGAAAATTTTAATATTATCGGCGCAGGCGAGGTCGGTATGGCTAACACAACTCCGGCTGCTGCTTGTATAATGGCCGCACTTGGAGTTCTTAATGAAAATTTAGTCGGACGCGGCGGCGGTCTTACTGATGAGGCATTCGAGAAAAAGAAAAAAGTTGTAATCTCGGCTCTGAATTTTCATAACCCTGATAAAAATGACGCTCTCGAAATTTTGTCTTGCGTCGGCGGACTCGATATTGCCGCAATGACGGGAGTTTTTTTAGGCGGCGCGTTATATCGTGTTCCTGTTGTTGTTGACGGCGTTATTTCAATAGCGGCGGCTTTACTTGCGACTAAAATAAATTCTTTGAGCCGTGATTTCATGATTGCTTCTCATAAATCGCTTGAACCTGCTTATAGTGCGGCGGCTGAAGAACTAAAATTAAAGCCTTTCTTAAATCTTAGCATGAGGCTCGGCGAAGGCTCAGGATGTCCGACAGCTATGCAAATTATCGATGACGCTCTCAAAGTCATGAACGATATGAAAACTTTTAATGATATAAATTTAGAGTCTGAATACAGAAAAGAAATTATTAACTGAAAAACTAAAAGATTCTTAGAAATATCAGCTTTTTAATTCCTAACTCCTACTTCATATATTCCTACTTGCCTTTTAACTCCTGTATAATCAAATTAAATTTTTAATAACGGGGGTAAATTTTCATGTTTGTAAAAATTGTCTGTACTATAGGACCTGCAAGCGATAATTTTGAAACTCTAAAATCAATGGCTGAAGCAGGTATGAACGTCGCGAGATTAAATTTTTCTCACGGCGATTATGAAGGACACGAGAAAAA
>JAFVEW010000035.1 GCA_017475805.1 Synergistaceae bacterium
CCGCCTTGACGACCTAAGGAAATACGACGAGGCAAGTTTACAAGACTTGATAAATGAGGCTCTCGAAGTTTACTTCAAGACACGCGCCGATGATATTAAATTCTTGAAAGAGCAGGAAGAAGAACGCCGCGCCCGTAAAGCAAGAAAAGCTAAGGAGGCAGACAATGACTAATTCAGAAATCGGAAAACGCTTTTTAGCTGAAAACTACGACACACACCGCCTCGAAATCTTCTACGATAACGACAGCGCACCTCACATCAATTTATGTGAAAACAGAAAGGCCAAGAACGGCGAAATAATCAGCTTTGAAAAAGCTCTCGATATGACCGCCATTTACGAACAAATCGGACAATTCAAAGCGAGCTGAAAGAATAAAATAATGAAAAAGCGCAAAGAAAAACCTTTATTTAAGCCAGGACATATTTATTTTATGAATGAATATGACGACACAGGTAAGGCGGAAATTTTCGATTTGACAGCAATGGATGAAGATAAGGCCGCGAAAATCATTAAAAAGACTTTCGACGAAGAAAGAGAAGCCGAAAAAGCAAACTGATAAAATCTCAATAAGGCCGTTTTCTTTTTAGAAGGCGGCTTTAGTTGCTAAATTTAAAGGAGAAAAATTATGATATTTCTTGAACTCACTCAAGAAGAAAAAGAAAAAAAAGATGGTTTATTAACTGATGTCGTTAATATTGATAATCTTGATATTAAAACTTTTGATAGCAAGACATATGAGGTATTTGTACGAGAGGTAGAAGAAAGACAAAAAATATATTTTGAGAGTAATATTAATTCCCTTGTAAAAATAATCAAGGAATCACTTCCTAAAATACTAGAAATACTCGATATTACACAAAAAAATTTCAAAGACAAAACATTTCGCGACGCATTATTCAAACTAACAAATATTCCATTTCGAGGAATAGAAATTTCAGGCTATAACTTTACTTTCACCGACAAAGCGAAAAGTAGTGGAGAATTTAGAGAAGAAATCTTCAACGCTTATTCTTATCAAATTAATCTAGTGAAAGAAAAATTTCCGGAATATTACGAAGAAATTATTAAATTCATTAATGACACATTAGCAAAAAATAATTTTAAATACGAACGACACGGAGTTCTTCAGAGTGAACTTTATAAATTAACGCCGCGACGCAAGAAAAACAAGGAATTAGACCCGATTTTAGACATTATGAAAATCAAAGAGAAAAAATTTCTTCTCTTTTTCTCGAATTTCTCAAAAATCAAATGGCTAAGACAATCTGCTCTTCAACTGCTTGATATTATTGTAATCAATTTCACAGAAAACGGCGCAAAAGAAACAGAGGTCAGCATAACACTGAAAACATATATGGAAATGCGTGGCTTAAAAAACAAAAAAGAAGCTCGAAAACAAATCACAGAAGACTTAGAAGCTCTCTACAATCTCAAATTTGAAAAGTTCACACAGCTTATTCACGGCAAATCAGAGGATTTTATAAACCTTGCCATAATAGGCACGCACGGAATTGACAATGGAAAAATCTTAGCAAGTCTTGACGGCGTTTTTTCAAAGTTACTGTCCTATTATTCAGCAATCCCTATTCATAAAGGCGTGTTAAAACTGAAAGCAAACAAAAATCCGTGCGCTTATTACTTTGCTAAGAAAATTCACGAACATAAATTTATGAACAGCGGAAAGAAAAATGAAGATATAATTGCCGTTATGACACTTCTGAAAGCCGCTCAAAACGTTTTACCGACCTATGAGGAAGTCTTTAATAGCGACAGACATTACGAACGCATAATAGACCCCTTTGAACGAGATATGGAGGCACTTATCGAAATAGAAATGTTAAACGAGTGGATATATTGTCATAAAAATGAAGTTCCTTTAACAGATACGGAGCTTGAAAATTTAGATTATGAAACTTTCAAGACGTTGAACGTAAAAGTTCAATGGACAGAATATCCCGACCAGAGCAACCGTCTTGAAATCAAAACAAAAAAAATCAAGGCAGCAATAAAGAAAAAAGAAAACCAAAAGCAAAAAACAAAAGATAACTAGAATACGATAAAAACAGGTGTTTATGAAATGGCCATTTTGTAAGTACCTGTTTTTTCAATGCTTTATAAAATTTGGGGGGGTAGCTGACCGCAAAAGGGGGGGTAGCTGACCGCAAGCGAATTTATAAACAGCGATAAATACAGAATAAAATAAGGGTGATTTTTCCTAATAGTATTAACTCTATTAAGCGGTTCGGGAGTTACCTAAGAACTCCCACCGCTGCTATAAAATCTCCTCGCGTCTCATAAAAAGTGCCTATAAAAAAAGAATGTGCACTTTTCTTATAAGGCAAAATTAATTTAATTTACACGGAGGATTTTTTATGAATCGTGAAAAACGTCAGGATATAGAACGCTATATCAAGGAACGTTCAACGGAATATTTTCAGCCCGACAAGAGCGGCAAAGGTTATATCTGTCCTATATGCGGAAGCGGGAGCGGCAAGAACGGCACGGGAATAACGGAAAACCCGAAAGACAAAGGACACTTCACCTGTTGGGGCGGAGATTGCTTCAAGAACGCTGATATTTTTGAAATTATCGGCAAGCAGTTTAACTTGACGGACTTTAACGAAATCTTTAACAGAGCTTGCGAGATTTTCAGAATTCCGACTGATACTGATGAGATCAGCAGCTACACACGGCCAAGCCAGAAGCCTAAAACGTATGAAACGCCAGCACAAGGCAACGAGATTAAGGACTTAACGGAATTTTTCAGACAAGCCGCCGCGAATATCGAAAAAACGAATTATCACAGAGGAATTAGCCGTGAAACTTTGAATCGGTTTAACGTCGGCTTCGTTCCAGAATGGCGCGTGAGTGAAAAAGCTCCTTATTCACCGCGCTTGATTATTCCGAATGATAGCGGCAACGGCTATCTTGCGAGGGACACGAGGACGAATTTAACTGAGCAAGAAGCGAAATATTCAAAGATACGTCAAGGAAAAGCGAGTTTATTTAATTCAGCGGCATTTAATCAGACTTCAAAGCCCGTGTTCATAGTTGAAGGAGAAATTGACGCTCTTTCTATCATTGACGCTGGCGGCGTTGCTCTTGGCCTATGCAGCGTGGCGAATATCGGAAAGCTGATTGAAGCTATCAAGGAGCGACAGACCAAAGGCGCGAAAATTCCGCCGTTAATAATTCAACTTGATAGCGATGTTGCAGGGCAAGCCGCGATTGAGAAACTAACCAATGTTTTGAAAGAACTCAAATTTTTTTCTTATAGGCACTTGGCTTTGCCGGAAGGCTATAAAGACGCAAACGAATTTTTGATGAAAGACCGTGCAAAATTCAGTGAATGGCTAAAAACCGGAGAGAATTTTGAGTTTACGGCCACTAAAAAGGAGAATCAGCAAGAAATCGAGAAAAACGAAGCGGCGGCGCGTGAAAATTTTGAAAACGAGGGCGGAGCTAATATTGTCAACGAATTTGCGGAGTTTGTTTTGAAGAATCAATCAGGCGGAGGCATTACAACGGGCTTTGAAACTCTTGATAAATTTCTTGACGGAGGATTATATCCCGGACTTTATGTTCTCGGAGCAATTTCAAGTTTAGGGAAAACGACTTTTATTATGCAGATAGCAGACAGCATAGCTAAGTCAGGGCGGGGCGTTTTGATTTTCAGCCTTGAAATGTCAAAATTTGAATTGTTAGCTAAGACTTTGAGCCGGATGTCATTTGTTAAAAGTCTTGATAAATATCAATCGGCTTGTTATGCAAAGACCACTCGAAGCGTTTTATTAGGCCATTATCGTAACGAAATTGACAGTAAGATAATTGCCGAAGCAATGCAGGATTATTCAGAATGGGGAAGCAACATTCATATTACTGAGGGAATCGGCAACATCGGCGTGTCTGAAATAAAGGCGAAAATCGAAGAATTTAAGAAATTCAGAAATGAAGCTCCTGTTATCGTTATTGATTATTTGCAGATTTTAGCCCCGTTTGATTTAAAAATGACAGATAAACAGAATGTTGATAAAAATATTTTGGAGCTGAAAAGATTGAGCCGAGATTTTGACATTCCGATTTTAGGCATTTCCTCATTTAACCGTGAAAATTACAATGCCCCTGTATCAATGGCAAGTTTTAAGGAATCGGGAGCGATTGAATATTCTTCCGACGTTTTAATCGGTTTGCAATATGAAGGTTGGGATTATGAAGAAAACGAAGCAGAGGCGTTGAGGTTAAAAAGACTACGTCGCCTAAAAAAGGAATTATGGAATAAGGCGCAAAATTTAAGCAGTCAAGATATACAGCTCAAAATTTTAAAGAACCGCAACGGCATTAAGGGCGATTTATTTTTTGACTTTTTCGCTGCTTTTAATTATTTCAGACCAAGAATTGAAAATGAGGATTAAAGTATGACGGCGAAACTAAACACAGCTTTAATATCTCGAATGACAGGCGGTTTATGGAGTGAAGATAAGGAAGCAGAACAAGCTAAAAAACGAGAACACGAGAAGCCTGCGCCTGTAGAAGAAAAAAGCTCTAAGTCCTTATTTTCTCTTCACAGGCAAGCCCTCGATGTAAAATCGACAGAATGTAGCCTCAGAGATTTTGTTAAAGTTATTTCACTTCCTACTCGCAAGCAGCTTTATAAGTCGTGGTTTACAGTCGAAGACGCTATTGAAGCTATTAACGAGTATGAACCTCTTAACGGAGATAATAAGAGCTATATTTTGACGGAGCAGATCGCGAACGAGTATTTATCTTTGCTTGTTGAGAAAGGCTATTTTGAAATGCAAGGAAACGGGCGAACAGCTCGATATCGGAAAATCTGTTGTTCTTATCAAATGGATTTTTGGAAAGAACCTAGAGTGAATTAGTGAATTATAGATGGCTTTAATATTTAGTAGTTAGACGGCCAAGTGAAGCCGATTATTAACCGATTAGCTCGTAAATGTTCGTTAATAGCAACAAGATTAAAAAGGTACTGGGAACAATGAATTTTATTACGGGGCGGCTCGCTGACCCCGACTATTTTTTAGACACAGAACAAATTTTAATGTCAGCAAAATAATTATTAAAAATGAACGCGAAATAAGGCCTTTTATTTAAGAGCAACGAGTGATTAATCCTTTTTAAGCTAAGTATGCTCTAAAGGCCTCTTACGCGTCTAATTTGAGAAATTACGATTTTTTAATTGAATTATTTGACTTTAGTTGCCTGTTTTTCACCTGTTAGCAGGCTTAAAAAGAATATTTCCGAAAATTACGCTTATCGGTAATATAGAAGTGCTAAAAACAGAGTGATATATAAGGAAGTTAGAATGATAAAGTTTATAATATACACTCTATAAATTAATACGCTATAAATTGCACTCTAATATATAACGCATTAATATATCAAACTCCTTAATTAATGCAGCTATATTTTTAACTCTTAAATATTGACAGTTAAAATTAAGAGTGTTATAATTTACACCGTAATAAAAAATAATTAATAGGAGTGATTAATATGAAGTCGCTAATAAGCGAGGTGATAAATCAAGAAGCACAAAATAATACGGCAATAATTATGACGTTAAATAATAAGGAAGCAATAATTAACAACTTTTTTAACTTCCTTGATGTTACCGTGAATACTGCTAATGCATATAGAAAAGCATTAAAGCAGTTATTTAATTACTTCTCTAATTATGGAGTTATTAATCCTAACCGTGATAATATTATCAATTTTAAGCGTGAGTTAGAAAGCAAAGGTCGTAAGTCGTCAACAATCGCTCTTTACCTTGCCGCCGCGCGTCGTTTTTTCTTATGGACGGAGCAAACAGGCATTTATCCTAATATCTGTGCAGGAGTAAAAGCTCCGAAGCTCGAACGAGGACACAAGAAAGATTATTTCGCAGCCAATCAAGTCAAGAGTATTTTGGCGGAAATTGATCGTTCAAATATTGAAGGCCTTAGAAATTTCGCAATTATGGCTCTTATGACAACGGGCGGATTAAGAACTGTCGAAGTAACAAGAGCAAGCATTGAAGATTTAAGAGTCGTCGGAGGCGTGTCAGTCCTTTATATTCAGGGGAAGGGAAGAACAGATAAAACAGAATTTGTCAAACTCACCCCTCAAGTTGAAACCGCCATTAGAGATTATCTAAAAGCGCGCGGGGAAGTTGAAGCTCAAGCACCGCTATTTTCCTCCGTAAGTAAGAGGAATAAGGGAGCTAGGCTTACAACAAGAACAATTCGCGGACTTTGTAAAAATGCTATGAAAGCCGCAGGATTTAATTCAGACCGACTTACAGCTCACAGCCTCCGACACACCGCCGTAACACTTGCTCTTTTATCAGGCCAAGACTTGGCCGAAGTTCAACATTTCGCAAGACATCATAATATCAGCACAACGCAAATTTATGCTCACAACATTGACCGTATGAAATCTCAATGTGAAATGGCAATAAGCAACGCTATTTTTTAAAAAAGGAGTTTTAGATGGACTTACATAAAGAAGCTAAAAAATTTATCGAAGAACAAAATTATAAAGGCGAAATAGGCGAGAAGGGAAGCACCGCCGAACAAAATTTCAAGCGGCTTATTGAAGCAGTGAATATTTTTTTAGAAAACGGCATAACTACCCCAAACGAAGCCGATTTTGAGAACATTCTGAAACCAGCAATCGCCGCTAAAGGAAGAAAGCAGGGAGCACAGACGCAAGATAAAACTATCCGACGCACTATCAGCCTTGCAAGCAAATTTTATCACTGGATTAAATCGAAAGGAGATTTTCAAATGAACGATAACGAACTTTTAACCACAGAGGAAAGACAAGCTGAAACTTCAACAACAGAAAATAATCAGCCCGAACTCTACGAGGCCAAGCAGGAGCAGGAAGCCGAAGCTCCGAAACGCGGGAAGCCCGTAACAAACGGCCGCAGTGAAAAAATAAGTCTTTATATGACAAAGGAAACATTTAACCGCCTTGACGACCTAAGGAAATACGACGAGGCAAGTTTACAAGACTTGATAAATGAGGCTCTCGAAGTTTACTTCAAGACACGCGCCGATGATATTAAATTCTTGAAAGAGCAGGAAGAAGAACGCCGCGCCCGTAAAGC
>JAFVEW010000036.1 GCA_017475805.1 Synergistaceae bacterium
TCACTGCTAACGACAAGCATTACAGAGCCATAACAGACTTGCAGCTAAAGATTTTTAGACCCTAAGATTTTTCTTACACGTCTTCGTCTTCATATTCGGGCGTTTCTATAACGTTCAAATTATAATCTTCCCGGCCGTACTCGCATTTATCGAAAATAATCTGCGGGATTTTTTCTATCCTTATATTTTTATAAAGCCTTTGGACGCCGCTGTCGTAAGTTTTGCACGCGATTGTTAAAAATTCATTGTCGCTCATCGTTCCGTGAATCGAAGCCGCGAAATTTCCGCTGACGTGTGCAGTCGTTACATAAAGCCAGCTTCGTTCCGTGCCGCGTGATTGCTTCCAAAAAATTTTTTCATCAGGGTTATAATCATAGCCTTTATGAAGAGCTATAGCCCGCGCTAACATTTCTTCGTCATATTGTTTGTTCGTTACGTATTCGCCGAACTCGTCAAGCTGCATTAATGACGGTGCAAGCTCAAAAAATTTATAACCGCCGCCGCCCGTCCAACCCGTTGACTTCGTAACACCGCCGGAATCTTCACCTCTGATGACTTTATCGAGTCTGACTTTGCAATGCGTATAAGCGTGTTCGCCGATTTCGATCCCGATAAATTTTCTGTTCATTTTCAAAGCTACGGCTGCTGTTGTCCCTGAACCTAAAAATGAATCTAAAACAAAATCGCCGGGATTCGTGGCAAGCGTCAAAATTCGTTCGATTAATTTTTCGGGCTTGGGCGTTGCGAACACTGACTCGGAATTTATAGCTTTAACTTCTTTCTTTGCGTCTTGATTATGGCCGACTTCGGTATATTTCCATATTGTTAATGACGTTGCGCCTTGCTTGACTTCGGATAAAAATCTTTTTACAGCTGGGACGTTATCGCCGTTTTCACCAAAATATATTCGATTGTCTTTTATTAATTCTTCAAATTTTTCTTTAGAAAATCTCCAACTATATCCCGCTGGAGGATTCACAACTCGCCCTGACGGTGTTGTAATAGGGTAACAATCCGAAGGCGTTAATCTTTTTGCAGAACAGTCGCCAGCTTTCCATAAACCTCGCGGATCGTTATCGGGATTTTTATATCGCGAGTTCATCTCGTCAGTACGCGGTAAGAGATTCGGCCTCCAAATTTCTTTATTCTTTGCATAAACTAAAATAAAATCGTGATTATCACTTAGCCATTTAGCGTCGTTTTGAGGCGCGTATTTTTTCTCCCAGATCACAGTATTAACAAAATTATTTCTTCCGAAAATTTCATCACATAAAATTTTCAAATAATCTCTTTCGTCGTCGTCAATGCTAATCCATATTGAGCCGTCATTCGATAAAAGAGTCCTTAATAATTCGAGTCGCGGCCGCATTAAATTAAGCCAAGTTGAATGTTCAAAATTATCGTCATAATGTTCAAAGGCTGCGCCTGTGTTATAAGGGGGGTCGATGTAGACGCATTTAATTTTTCCTGCAAATTTTTTTTCTAAAGATTTTAAGGCTAAGAGATTATCGCCGTGAATTAAAATATTTTGAGTTTCAGGGTCGCGGGTTGTGTTAGAAAGTTCCGGCTTTTCGATTAAGATTCGCGGCTCGAGTCTAAAAATTTCTTCTTTGCCCGGCCAAGTGAGCTCTAATTTCGTTGACATAATAAAAAATCCTCACGCGGATTTAGCTTCCGATTGAAGTTTGAGTCGCAGCATAACTTCTTGAATACGTTCCCATATTATTTTAATGTCTTCAAAGTCGCGTTCTTTTATTGCTTCGTCCATAGCAAATTTTGCATGTTCTGGATGACGCATCCAGCTTTGTATCATAGCTTCATCGTGGTCAATACTACTCGTTACCATTTGTGTTCCTCCTTATATTTTTTGAGATATTCGACAGCCTTGTCTATATCCCTATCTTGAGTTTGCTTCGAGCCGCCGCATAATAACAAGATAATCTTTTTGCCAGAGATAGAATAATAGACACGATAGCCCGGACTTAATTTAATTCTAAATTCCCAGACTCCATCGCGACAATAATGATTATCTCCAAAATTGCCGGATTTAACACGGTCAATGACTTTTCGTACGGCGTTCAGTCCGCGTATATCTTTCAGATTTTCCAGCCATTCCAGAAAAATATCTCTATCGCCTTCGATGTAATGAATAACTTTATATTCTTGAGTCAAGATATAACACCGGCCAAGTATTTTCTTACTTAAAGAACGCTAAGATTGACGTTGCGACCGTGATAATTGTGAATAAAATCCCGAAGAGCGTAAACCATTTATTATGGGACTGATGTAAATCATCAATGCGTTTTTCTACGCTGTCGACACGCATATTAACGGCGTCAATTTTTTCATCAAGAGCTTTAATGTCGCCTTTAAGTTCTTTAATATCGCCTTCTATGCCTTTCAGCTCAACTCTAAATTCGTTAATCATAGAGTGCATTTCAGCAAAATTTTTTTCCATGATAGCTTGAAATCTATCGAGTTTATCGTCCATACGTTCGCGCTCAGTGCTCGTTCTGTATTTAATATCATCAAGTCTAAGATCAAACATTTTTTGAGAAACATATTCAACCTCTGCTAAATTTGAATTGCTCATAATAAATCACGCCTCTCAAGAATTTTTTAATATTATAAATAAAAATCCCGCAAAATTTCTAATGACATAAAGTAAAATTGCTATAAAATATAAATAATTCAAATTTAATTTCCAAAATTTTTTTATAAAAAATATTTTCAAGGAGGCTTTTTCAATTATGGGAGCATTTTTAACACCGGGACCCGTATGGGGAGAATTTTTCGGTACGCTCGTTCTTGTAGTTTTTGGTGACGGCAACGTCGCAGCAGCATCACTCAAAGGTTCAAAAGGCAACGGCGCAGGCTGGGTTCATATTTGTTGGGGCTGGGCTTGGGCAGTTGCGCTCGGAGCATTTGCAGCTAACGCAATGGGTTCAGCACAGGGCGACTTGAATCCCGCTGTAACAATCGCAAAGACATTAGCCGGAACGTATTCATCATGGGGCGAGGCTATTCCCATTATAATCGCTCAGATGATCGGCGGTTTCTGCGGAGCTGTTATCGTATGGCTTGCATATCTTAATCTTTGGGAAGGCACAGACCCTGCTTCACAGCTTGGAGTTTTTGCAACGGCACCTGCAAAGAGAAATATTTGCTCGAACTTCATCACCGAAGCAATCGCAACATTCTTCCTTGTAACGATGATTATGTGCGTGTTCTCGAAGGGCGTAGCCGGCGCAGGCTTTACTCCTGGTCTTGGAACGTTCTTTGTAGCCGGAATCATTTACGGATGCGGCGCGGCTCTTGGTGGACCGACAGGTTACGCAATGAACCCTGCAAGAGATTTAGCTCCTCGTATCGCTCACTTTGTTCTCCCGATACCCGGCAAAGGCAGCAGCGATTGGGGTTACGCATTAGTCCCTGTACTTGGCCCTGTAGCAGGCGCGGTTGTAGCTTTCTTCTTCTGCAGAGCTTTCGGAATTATGTAAATTTTAGTGAGGAATTAGGATTTTCTTTCTAGTTCCTCATTTTTTTATTATTAAAAATTAAGGAGCTGAAACTATGTCATTTTTTTCAAAATTTTTCGGCACAGCAGCTTCAACAACTTCACCGCAAACCTCAGAACCTGAAATTAAAACACAAACAACTTCAATTAAGGAGGAGCAGTTTTCAATGGCAGACAAGAAATATGTAGCAGCTATCGATCAGGGAACAACAAGCACCCGCTGTATGCTTTTCACAAAGGACGGACGTCCCGCAGCTTCGTATCAAATGGAACATGAGCAGATTTTCCCGCATCCCGGCTGGGTCGAACATAACGCGATGGAAATATGGAGCAGAACTCAGGACGTTATTCGCGGAGCATTAGCTCAGGCAAAAGCTACTCCCGAAGAAATCGCCGCCGTAGGAATTACAAACCAGCGCGAGACAACAGTAGTGTGGGACAAAGCTACAGGCAAGCCGATTTATAACGCTATCGTATGGCAGTGCACGAGAACTCAAGATTTCTGCGCTGAATGGCTCAAAAAGCCCGGCTGGGGTCAGAACGAAAAAGGCGAAGGCAAAGTCAAAGACATCACCGGCCTTTTAATCAACCCTTATTTCTCAGGAACAAAAATTCGCTGGATTCTTGACAACGTTGAAGGCGCAAGAGAAAAAGCTGAACGCGGCGAATTATTATTCGGCAACACTGATACTTGGCTTATCTGGAACTTAACAGGCGGCGTCAACGGCGGTGTTCATGTAACAGACGTCTCGAACGCTTCAAGAACTCTCTTAATGAACATCAAGACCTGCCAGTGGGACGAAGAAATGATGAAAGAGCTTCAAGTCCCGGCTTCAATGCTTCCTAAGATTATGCCGTCGAGCTATGTTTATGGCAAGACAACAAAAGACGGTCCTTTCGGCGGAGAGATCCCTGTAGCAGGCGACTTAGGCGACCAGCAGGCGGCTTTGTTCGGTCAGGCTTGCTTAAGCGAGGGCGAAGCTAAGAACACTTACGGAACGGGCTGCTTCATGTTAATGAACATCGGCGATAAGCCTATTCCTTCAAAGAACGGACTTTTAACGACGGCTTTCTATTCACGCGAACCCGGCAAATGCTATTATGCTCTCGAAGGTTCAATCGCAATCGCAGGCGCGGCTATTCAGTGGCTTCGCGATAACTTGAAGATGATCGATGACGCTCCTGTCAGTGAATACTATGCAGGCAAAGTCAAAGACTCCGGCGGAATGTATTTTGTTCCAGCGTTCTCTGGCTTATTCGCACCTTATTGGGACATGACCGCACGCGGCGCAATCGTAGGAATGACTCGCTATATCCGCAAAGAACATTTCATTAGAGCAACACTCGAATCGCTTTGCTATCAGACTCGCGATGTTATCGAAGCAATGGAGAAGGACTCCGGCAAGAAATTAGCAGCTTTGAAAGTTGACGGCGGCGCAGTCGTTAATAATTTGCTCATGCAGATTCAAGCCGACATTCTCGGAGCTGACGTTGTTCGCCCTGTAGTAAACGAAACAACAGCACTCGGAGCTTCGTACGCGGCTGGACTCGCAGTAGGCTTCTGGAAAGACGAAGGCGACATTCGCGCAAATTGGGCTCAGGATCACAAATTCACGCCCGAACTTGACGAAGCTGACCGCGAAAAAGCCTACGCAGGCTGGAAGAAAGCTATTGAAAAGAGCCGCAACTGGACTGATTAATACAAGTAGGAATTAGAAAGTAGGAAGTAGGAATTTTATTTTCTACCTCCTACTTTATTATTAATGGAGAATTTTTATGAGATTAAAATTATTTTTATTAGCGTTGGCTGTAACATTATTTTTTTGCGGAACAGCCTTTGCAGCAAAAACAGTGCCGGGTGATGTAATTGTTACTTTTTATAATCCATTTCCAGATGTCCCTGTAACGAAAGAAAGTTTGCAAGAGGCGGGAGTTCATGCTGAATATATTAAAAACGTCGCCGAAAGTTTAGACGCTAAAGTATCTTTAATTTATGACACTTTTTCAATAGAAGGAAACAATATCATGGCTTTGTTTCATACGAATTCAAGAAGTGAAACAGATTTATGGTTCGATCTCCGTATGCGCGACGATGTCAAGGGAGCATCTTTGAATCACGTTACTAAATTGTCTAAGCCTTCATTCAGAAAAAAAGCACGTTAAAGGAGTTATTATTTTTATGAAGAAATTTGTTTCCGCGCTTATTCTGCTCATTTCGTTTTCTTCGTCCGCGTTTGCCCAAACAGTGCCGGGCGACGTAATCGTAATTTTCAAAAATCCTTCAGAAAATGAAGTTAGCACTGCTTCTCTTTCGTCCGAAGGTGAACACTCGGCATATTTAGCTTCGGTGGCTTCGGAAATGGATGCGGAAGTTAGGCTCACTTACGACGAACTTTCAGAAAGTTCTAACGAAATTTTTGCGCTGATTCATTCTGATACTAAGACAGAGCAGGAACTTTTGAAAGAAATTTTAGCTCGTCCCGATGTTAAAGGTGCACAGCTTAATCATATTAAGAAACTCTATAGAACTCCTAATGATAAATATTACAGCGTCTACCCTGATTCAAACGGCTTATTATGGGGAATGAAAGCTATAAGAGCTAATGAGGTTTGGGATAAAACGACCGGGAGCAATTCTGTTTATGTTGCCGTTATCGATACAGGCATTGACTCAAGCCACCCGGATCTCGCTGCAAACGTTGCTAAAGAATATTCTATCGCTTTCGTGGGTGATGGTAATCAGATTTATTACTCGGACGAAGAAAGAGACTATCAGGACGTGGCCGATGTTGGACACGGAAGTCATGTATCAGGCATTATCGGAGCGGTAGGAAATAACAGCACCGGCGTTGTCGGCGTGAACTGGAAGACAAAAATAATCACTGTCAAAGTTTTTTATGGCAGAGTAACAGATGATAGTCTTATCATGGCCGGGATGCAATATGTTTTGTCTCTTGCAAAGCAGGGTATCAATATCGCTGCTGTAAACATGTCGTTAGGCGGGTGGGAAGAAGGTGTCCCAAGCGAAGTAAGCAACTCCGGCAACCCTTATTGGAGTGCATTGAAGGCTCTAAGCGACGCGGGCGTCGTCATTTGCGTGGCGGCCGGTAACGAAGGTCAAGCAGTCGGTGTTCCTGCTCCTATTGACGATCCTAGAATAGATTCGGACGGCAGCAAGTTTGATGAATACGAGAAAGGCGATTACGTCTATCCCGGTTCATATTTTAATATTGATAATATGATAGTCGTAGCGGCGGCCAGTCAAGACGTGAACGGCAAAATAATTCGTTCAGCTGAAGATCCTGAAGGAGGCTGGGAATCAGATTCAAATTACAGCGGGGAATATGTAGATGTTGCTGCGCCGGGCTCTCACATCGTCAGCACTACACCAACAAGTTACGAGGCAGCTGACTATGAGCTCGCCGAGCCTAACGTTAATAATTATGCAAGCTGGCCGGGTACGTCAATGGCGACTCCGCACGTTACAGGAGCTGTAGCGTTATTAAAGGCTGCTTATCCTGACGCTACGGCCTCTCAGATTAAAAAGGCAATTTTACAGGGAGCTAATAAAAATTATTGCACGAATGATAAAAATGAAGTCAGCTATGAAATTCCGGCTAATCATACGGTCGATAACACTTCTAAATACGGCTTCTTAGACGTGAAAGCAGCTTATGATTTACTTCCTGAAATAATCGAAGAAGACGCGAAAAATTCAGGAGGCAGCAGTTCAGGCGGCTGTGAAGTCGGCTTTGTGAGCGGAGCAGTATTAATTTTGCTTTTTGGAGCAATGAAATTCAAAAGTAAACTCTAAAAAAATTTTTTAACTCCTAATTCCTAATTAAA